>QHZW01000481.1 GCA_003224815.1 Acidobacteriota bacterium
TCTTTCGTGAGCAGCGTCAATTTGCCCGCGGCGTCCAGTCGGTACACGCCCTGAAATGGAATCTCCTGCTCTTCGCCTTTCACCAGATCGAGAGTCGGATCAGTGAAATACAGCGCGCCGTCGGGGCCGACGATCACATCATTGGGACTGTTCAACTTCTTGCCCTCAAACTTGTCGGCGAGAACTTCGTATTTCCCGTCTTTTGAAATCGCGATGATCGCGCGCAAAACACTGGCGCAGTCGATCAGCCTTCCTTGACGATCATAGGTATTGCCGTCGGGATCGCCGAGAGAGATGAGTTCTTCCTTGCGGCCATCTTTCACATAAACGCGGAAAATTTTGTTGATCTCTTCGTCACTTACATATAGGAAGCCTGCCTTGTCCGACACCGGCCCTTCAGTAAAGCCGAAGCCAGAGGCGATGGTTGCGAGTTTGGCGTCGCGAGAGATCAGCTTCCAGAATTTCGGTGAGATCGCTTCAAGCTCGAACTTACGGGCGGGTTTCTGGGCAGAGGCCAAAGGCGCTATGGATTGTGCGATCAGCACCACAAAGAGTAGCGTTAGTTTTTTCATAGAGTCGAAGGACTATTCCTCTTCAGGATGATGAACAGTGGGCGGAGTTGATGACTGCGCCAGCTTGAGCAGGAAACTGGCGACATCGTTTAACTGCTCCGTTGGGAGTTTTGTTCCGTAGTCTGAGGGCATCAGCAGCGTCTGGCTGCGCTCAAAACTTTTCAATTCCGCCTTGGCCAGGAAATGAAAGACTCCGTCGGCTGATTGCAGCTGTAATGAGAAGTTGTCCTCGTTGCGCACGATACCTTCATAACGCTCTCCAGTCGCGGTGATCGCTGTAACAAGACTTTGAACGTGATCGCGTGCTGCTGGAGTTATGATTGCCGTCTTGATGGCCTCTGCCGAGTGCGTTTGCCCGTATGTGCTCAAGTCGGGACCGATGAACCCACCGCGACCGCCTGCCATGTGGCAATTTCCGCATTCGGCGGCTCCAAAGAAAATCGCTTCACCGCGTTTCGGATCTCCAGGCAGCATTGCCGGTGCATTCTTCCCTTGAAGGCTGCGAACGTAAATCACTGTTGCTTTGATTGCTGCCTGGCCGAGGTGTTTGAACGCAGGCATTCCGGTGCCTGGCACACCTTCTGAGACGATGCGAGACATTTCGTCCGCCGACAGCTTCTGCACCTGGGGACTGTTCACGATGTTAGGTGCGCGCTGGCTCCCGGTACCGAGACGCGACGAGCACGCCAACAAAGAACACTCCCATAAATACAATTGCAGACACAATTGAGAAATTTCGAAATCTCATCTCACGCCTGGTGAACTCATCTGCGAGTCTCAGAAGTTTACACGAGCTCCGAGTTCATCAAAATGAAGATTTGCCAGAGTTGTCATTGACAATTTAAAGAACCGTAATACGATGGAAACCTGTTATTAAAACGTGTTAATGCTGGATGAGATCGCAATCCACTGTCAAGCAGGAAAATGGGCGCGGTGGACTTCAGGGATATCCAATGAATGGCTTCGGCTCAGGATCATCGCGCAGATTGGCAGCCGAATAGTGCAAGTTCAAACCGTTTCGAGGGAACCTTAATTGTTGCGATATGTGTGGCTTTGCCTCTGGCTTGCGCTGCCGGCATCCGGCGTTGTGGCGCAAGAAGGAACCGGGGAACGAGGCCACGTCAATGTTCACAGCGAGGACCTTGCTGCACAAGCTGCGGCGAATTGGACCTCATATAACGGAGATTATTCTGGCCGGCGCTATAGTGGCCTCTCGCAAATCAACTTGCAAAATGTGAATCAATTACGCGCCGAGTGGGTGTTTCATTCGCGTACTTCCGACCGGATGGAAGTCACACCGGTAGTTTTGAACGGAGCCATGTTCGTGACCTCCGCAAACGATACGTTTGCTCTTGATGCGAAGACCGGTCGCACGGTGTGGCACCATACTCGTCCCATTAGCGAGGGATTAATTGACGACGCATCGCGGCACATCAGCCGCGGAGTTGCCGTATGGCATGATCGCGTTTATCGCGAAACTGATAACGCGCACCTGCTCTGTCTTGACGCGCGCTCCGGCAATTTGATCTGGGACATCGCTTACGCCGACTGGAACAGCAATTACGGCGCAACCAGTGCGCCCCTTATCGTGAACGACAAAGTTATTGTCGGAACTTCAGGCGGCGACGACGGTGTTCGGGGCTTCGTCGCAGCGTACGACGCGGAGAGCGGCAAACTGGTATGGCGATTCTGGACGATCGCCGGCCCTGGGGAATTCGGGTCCGAGAGTTGGCCGGGCGATCTGTATTTGCACGGCGGCGGCACGACGTGGATGCCGGGGACGTACGACCCCGAACTAAAACTCTTGTATTGGACAACTAGCAATCCTGCCCCGGATTTTGAAGGCAGCGTTCGCCCGGGCGACGATCTTTATACCGACTGCGTACTCGCCCTCGATCTCGATACGGGTAAGTTGAAATGGTATTTTCAGTTCACGCCGCATGACCTTTTCGATTACGATGGCACCGAAACGCCCGTCCTGATTAATACCGATTACAAAGGTCAGCCGCGAAAACTGATGGTCCAGGCCGATCGAAACGGTTTTCTCTACGTTCTGGATCGCACGACTGGCGAGTTTCTCTCGGCGATTCGCTTTGCCGAAAAGCTGAATTGGGCCACAGGTATTGACGCAAAAGGCCGTCCCATTCGCACCGACGTTAAGCCCACGCCCGACGGGACGAAGGTGTGTCCGGGATATAGCGGCGCCACCAATTGGTATTCGCCCACATACAGCGAATCGTCGCACCTTTTTTATTTCATGGCTGTGGAACAGTGTCAAACGTACTACTCTGCTCAAGAGCCGCAGCGGTTCGCCCCAGGGAAAGAGTTTTACTCGACTGGAGTGAAACACATTCCGGGCGAAGATTCGCACAAAACTTTACTGGCTTTCGATCTGGCGACGGGGACCTTTGAGACGACGCACAATCCGTCGAGGCCATCGACGCTCGTGACGGTAAACCGCTTCTGCATTTCAACACCGGTCAGGACATGAGTGCTTCGCCGATGACTTACGCAGTTGATGGCCGGCAGTACGTTGCTATCGCGGCGGGCAGCGACGTTTTCAGCTTTGCATTGCCGCAATGAAAAGAGTTCAACAACTTATTGGATCAGGAAAGGAATGATTATGCTTTCGAACACATTTACGCGACGTAATTTCACAACTCGACTGGCGCCGATCTTTTCAGCCTTCGGTCTCGCCACCCTGCTTCCCAAAGCTGCAATTGCAAAGAAGACCGAGCACAAAGATATGTCGGTTCGCAAGCTGAACGATCAGGGGAAGCCTGCCGACGGCACGCAATTCATTACGCCTATCGTTATTCACAATGGACTGGTGTACATCGCCGGAGTTGGCGCACATGACAGCGGACCGGCCGAGTCCTGGGACATCGGAAATCACACGACCAAGGTCCTCGACAATATCAAGAAATTGGTCGAAACTGCCGGTTCCGACATGGACAACGTTGTGCAGCTCGGCGTTTTTCTCGCCAAGATTGAACAGTACGACGGCATGAACAAAGTTTTCAAAACCTACTTCCCGCATGGCGGCCCAGCTCGCACCACGGTCGCGGTCGCCGCTCTTCCGGGGAATTCGCTCGTTGAAATTAACTGCATTGCAGTTGTCACAAAGAAATAACGGGAGATTACCGATGAACCTGAAATCGAGCCGTCGTGGATTTTTTGGCACTCTCGGCACAATCGTTGCTGCCATTGCTGCGCCGCGAAAGTTGTTTTCCGCAAGAGTTGCTGCGCCAGAGTCGGCGGCCGGCGTCAGTGGCTTCGGTCAAACTGGAAATCCTTACGTAGAACTGGGCGTCACACCGGTCATCAATGCCGAAGGCACGATGACGGTGCTCGGCGGTTCGCTTATCCGACCGGAAGTTGAGGCAGTGATGGCACAGGCGGCGCGGCATTTCATCAACATTCCGGAACTCGAAGTGGCCGCCGGCAAACGCATCGCACAGATGCTCAAATTACCGCAAGGCTATGGCGCTCTGGTTACGTCGGGAGCGGCCGCGGCGATTCAGTCGGGACTTGCCGGAATTCTTACTGGCGACAACGAAAGCCTAATCAACCAGCTTCCTGATCTCACGGGAATGAAGTCTGAAGTCATCATCCAGAAGTCGCATCGCAACCCGTTTGACCACCAGCTTCGCGCAACCGGCGTGAAGCTGATTGAGATTGAAACTCGCGAGCAACTTCGTCGAGCGGTAAACGATCGCACCGCCAT
>QHZW01000129.1 GCA_003224815.1 Acidobacteriota bacterium
TTTTCCTCCAGCTACAACACCCATCGTCCAGCTCAGCACTGACACTTTCACGAATGTATCCAGCCAGCATGCGACAGAAGTCGAGCCTGGGAGTTTTTCGTTCGGCAACACCATCATGGTCAGCTTCCAGGTTGGCCGCATTGCCGGCGGAGGCGCAGCCGACATCGGACCATCTCGAACGATGCCGGCGCAACCTGGCAAAGCGGGCTGCTGCCCGGACTGACCACGTTCCAGGGCGGTGGCACGAATTCCGCAGTCAGCGATACCACGCCGATACACGACGCGGCGCACGGTGTCTGGATGATCTCATCCTTGACGATTGCCGCGACGAGTACGCAGGTTGTCGTTAGCCGCTCGGCCGATAACGGCGCAAGTTGGAGCAAGCCGGTGGTTGTCGCCCAAAGCGCGGACCTCGATAAGGGCTGGATTACTTGTGACAACACTGTGACCAGTCCGCACTACGGCAACTGCTACATGGAATGGGATGACAACGGCAATGCGAACCTCATGCACATGAGCACGTCTTCCGACGGCGGCCTCACATGGTCGGCATCCGCTGCGATTGCGGGCGCAAACGGACTTGGCGGGCAGCCGCTGGTGCAACCGAACGGAAAAGTCATTGTGCCGTTTCTGGCAAATGCGCCGGTGATCCAGTCCTTTTCTTCGAATGATGGCGGCCTGATTTGGGGCAACGTTGTGCAGGTGGGGGTGGTGAGCGATCACTCAGTTGCAGGCGGTTTGCGCAGCGACGCGCTGCCGTCCGCGCAGGAAGATGCAGCTGGAAATATTTATGTGATCTGGCAGGACTGCCGATTCCGCGCAAATTGCGTGTCGAACGATTTGGTGATGAGCACGTCGGGTGATGGCACCACTTGGACAACCCCGGCACGCATCGCTATCGACCCCATCACAAGCACCGCCGACCATTTCATTCCTGGACTTGGCATCGATCCGGCCACCAGCGGCGGCACCGCGCACCTGGGGCTCACCTATTACTACTATCCACAGGCAAACTGCTCGGCGGCCACGTGCGCTCTCTATGCCGGATTTATTTCCTCGCTCGATGGCGGCAGCACCTGGAGCGCGGCAACTCCGCTGGCCGGACCGATGGCCCTTACTTGGCTGCCAAACACTTTGTCGGGCCGCATGATCGCCGATTACATTGCCACTTCATTCGCAGGGGGGAAGGCGTACGGTTTCTTTGCGGCGGCAAAAGCCAACTCAGGAACGACCTTCAGCGAAGCCATATACACCACCCAGAGCGGGCTAGATGTGGCAGCCGCCCAGGAACACTTCAGTGCGGCAGGAGAAAGGCAGGTCGCACACTCGACAGTAAGTAAACCAACTGTAAGAAGGATTCGCTAGGCTCAAGTTCGACATGCATTAAGAACTGAATGTGCGAGTACCGTTGGGAGGATACTTGACTTCTCGTAAATCGTCACCACCTCGCGATGATGATGCGAGAATTAAAGACCCATGCGCAGCAAGACGTAGGAACGCAACGCTGCAATTAGATTAGCAAGGAGCATTGCGTAAATAGTCACGGCAGTCCGGTAGTACTTGGAGCCGACACCGAGCTTATACGCGGGAATGAGCCCTGCCGTCACAACGAGAATGTCTGATAGGAGAAACATCGGAGAGCGGGTAAAAGCAGGAGACTGCCACAGAACACCTTGTCGTGGCGAAGGTGCTGGCCGACCCAAAGCGAACCAAATTACGTTCGTGACGAGAAAAAGGCACACGACAACTGATGTAGCGTTCTTGAAGTTGACATAGGGCTTCAGCCCGTCGGAATATCCAAGGACACTCATAAGCCTAAATTCCACCTGATCCGAGTTTGCTCCTGACTGAGTCTCATTGCAAGACTCTGCCACTCAGAGCGGTATATTCCCGTGCTTCTTGGGCGGATTCTTGTCGCGCTTGGTTCCGAGCATTTCGAGGGCGTCAATGAGCTTTTTGCGCGTGTCGCGCGGGCGGATGACGGCGTCCACGAAGCCGCGCTCGGCGGCGACATAGGGATTGGCGAAGCGGTCGCGAAAGTCTTCAATCTTCTGTGTCCGCATCTGCTCGCGCCGTTCCGAACGTTCCGATTCGTTGCCTGAGCCGTTGGCAGCGCGCTCCAGTTCACGCTTGTACACGATGTCCACCGCGCCTTCGGGACCCATGACGGCGATTTCAGCCGTCGGCCAGGCATAGTTCACATCCGTGCGAATGTGCTTGGATGCCATCACGCAATAGGCGCCGCCATAGGCCTTGCGCGTGATCACCGTAAGCTTGGGGACTGTCGCCTCGGCGAAAGCAAACAGCAGCTTTGCCCCGTGCCGAATGATGCCGCCGTACTCCTGCTGCGTACCGGGAAGAAATCCCGGGACATCTTCAAACGTGATTAGCGGGATGTTGAAGCAATCGCAGAAGCGCACAAAGCGCGCGCCTTTGACGGAAGCATTGATGTCGAGCGTGCCTGCGAGCACCGCAGGTTGATTAGCGATGATCCCAGCGGAACGGCCATTCATGCGCGCGAAGCCGACAACGATGTTCTTTGCGTAGTGCTCTTGCACCTCGAAGAAGTAGCCGTCGTCCACGATGGCGCGAATAGCATCTTTGATGTTGTAAGGCAGGTTCGATTGCGCAGGGACGAGGGTATCGAGTGCGGCGTCGGCTCGATCAATGGGATCGGTGCACGCTTTACGAGGCGGATCGTCGAGATTATTCGATGGAATGAAGCTGAGTAGCTCGCGCAGCAGAGACAGACATTCGGCATCATCGTGGGCCAGGAAATGTGCAACACCGGAAGTTTCATTGTGGGTGGTCGCGCCACCGAGCTGTTCTTTGGTCACGTCTTCGTGCATCACCGTCTTGATGACGTCGGGGCCGGTGATGAACATATACGAAGTCTTATCCACCATGACGACGAAGTCCGTGATCGCAGGTGAATACACGGCACCGCCGGCGCAAGGTCCCATGATGGCCGAGAGTTGCGGCACCACTCCGCTGTACAGCGTGTTGCGCAGAAAAATGTCTGCATATCCAGCAAGCGAAACCACGCCTTCTTGAATGCGCGCGCCGCCAGAGTCATTCAATCCGATCACAGGAGCCCCCACACGGGCGGCCATTTCCATGATCTTGACGATCTTTCGTGCGTTCGATTCAGAGAGCGTTCCCCCAAAGATTGTGAAGTCCTGCGCGAACACAAAAACCAGGCGCCCTTCGATGCGGCCGTATCCGGTGATGAAACCATCGCCGTAATATTTGCGCTCGGCGAGTCCAAAGTCGTTGGCACGATGCGTGACAAAGCGGTCCGTCTCGTCAAAGGTGCCTTCATCGAGTAGGAACTCGACACGCTCGCGCGCCGACATCTTGCCTTCTTTATGTTGGCGCTCGCGGCGCTCGGGACCGCCGCCTTCGTCGGCTAGTTGATCGCGGCGCTTCAGTTCCTGCAATTTCTGTTCGAGGTCCATGGGAGGGGATTATAGAACCGTCGCACGTCGCGCGTCGTTCGTCATCCGCCGTGCGCTAGAGATGGGCAATCCCGTTTTGCGGCTGGATGTTCTGCAGTTGAGTTTGGAGCCGAACGGAAGAGCACCGAGACGAATCAGGCACGCTTCTCGCCGACGACCTGCGACTAAGGGCCAACGACGGCTTCTGTACTCTGGTCACCTTGCCGCCTAAGGGCCTGCCACCTATGCTGATTCTTCACTTCGTCACAGGGAGAATCCATGCATAAGAAGTGTCTGTTGATTTTAGGCGCAGCGGTGGCCCTGAGTCTGGGGCCAAATGCGCTCGCTGATCGCGATCATGATCAGGAAAACGGTCATGTACGCGGCCATGAAAAGCATGAAGTTGCGAAGTACGAGCGGCACGAAGCCAAAGCTGAACGGCGCGAGGCGAAAGCGGAACGCCATTACTACCGCGAGCACGATCGCGAGCTGCACGGATGGTACGCGAGCCATCATGATCATTTGCCACCCGGATTGGCCAAGCGCGACCGCCTGCCTCCGGGGCTGGAACGTCAAATCGTGGTCCGGGGCACGTTGCCTCCCGGGTTGAGGGCCCGTATGCATCCATGTCCGGTGGAAGTTGAAACCTATTTGCCCCCACCGCCAGTGGGTTACATACACACTGTGATCGGCGGAAACATTGTCCTTGTAAACCGGAAGAATTTTCTCGTGATGGACGTGTTTCACTTTGAGCTGTAAGACCCTACGTCGTCGGTCGTACGCATAAAAATCGAGCCAGCCTGGAAACCCGGGCTGGCTTTTCTCATGTCTGATCGCTAAGGGGGTGGCACGCTTTCGCTCGCTTCCTCCGAATGCGGGCTTTCGTTTCCACGAACGTCAATCGCTGAAACCGAATACGTGTACTGATGCCCTAGGCTCACTTGGGTGTCGCGATATGCAGGCGCTTTGAGCGGCTCCTGATTGATCTTCTTTGGCTGCGATCCGGCCTCGCTCCGATACACGTTGTAGCCGGCAAGATCAGCCTCGTTGTTTGGCACCCACACCAGATCGATAAAGGGTTTCTGTCCAGGTCGGGAAAAGACAGCTTGCAAACCAGTTGGCGTTGCTGGCGGAAAGATGTCGTGCGCGATGACGCGGACGGACACCGAATCGTCGCCTTCGACCTGCTGCTCCGCTCCGTTGGTCCGAGCAACCACGGTCACCACCGTCGCGCGATAGTCGTAGGTCTTCTCCCACTGGAAACCACGATCGATCAGCCCCGGCGGCCCGCTTGAGACGGGGACCTCCCCGGCGATCGAATCCTGAGTGGCTCCCGATTCGCGGCGGTAGATGCGATAGACAAACCGCAGGCTCGAAACACTGCCGGGGACCGGCGTCGGAGCCCAACTTAGGTCTACTCCATCTGCGGTCAGCTTCGCCTCCAATTGGTCTGGAGCGGCTAAAGTGGGCGCCGCGGGCACTTCCACCTGATTGGAAAGCCCCGCGCTTTTTCCGTATGAGTTCTGCACATTCACCGCGTAAAAGTAATCGGCCGAGGGCTGCGGCGATGCAGGTGGCAGCCGGTCCTGATAGTTTTCATGCTGAGTGGCTCCACCCTTATTACCAGGCCTGTTGAATTGAATGTGGCCTGCGGGCCCGTCGCAATGCCTCATTGCCGCAAGAGACCGGCATATCTGGATTGTTCCGCCTTGATCCATGTTGCGGCGCTCCGTGGTGTGAACCGGGGCTGTCCAGGTGAGCGTAACCTTATCGCCCTTGCGCGTTGCGCGAAGATCAGTGACCGGTTGAGCAAGTTCGAGCGATGGCGGCATTGGCACGCCAGGACTGCCACATGCTGTTTCTAGCAGAATGGCGGTCAACAGCAGTAACAGTTCTGCGAGTCGAGATGCTAAGGGCTTATCGTCAAAGCTGGAAAATGGGGTCAAGCCAACAACTCCCTCACAAAATCGTGAAACACGCCCGCACGTGCGAACAGCGCCTTCGATTTCGGCCTCTCGCCGATGAATTTCTTCTGTCCGCGCCGAATAAGCGCGGCAAGGCGAGCGCGGTTGAGGGGATTTCATAGTGAGTCTAAAGACAGGAAGAATAACAAAATGTGTGGGCGCGGGCGACTCGCCCGCCCCCACACGGCGTATTTTTGAGTTTCAAAGTGGGAAAACTGCTACAGGATGTATCGGCTCAAATCCTGATCCTTCACAATGTCGGTCAGCATTTTGCCGACATACGCCGCATCCACTGTGACGTGCTCGCCTTTTTTGTCGGGAGCCGAAAAGCTGATCTCATCCAGCACGCGCTCCATGATCGTGTGCAGACGGCGCGCGCCGATGTTTTCCGTCCCCTCGTTTACGCGAAACGCAAACCGTGCTATCTCTTCGAGAGCGTCTTTGGTGAATTCCAGCTTCACGCCTTCGGTATCAAGCAAGGCCATGTATTGCTTGGTCAGCGAAGACTTAGGCTCGGTAAGAATCCGAATAAAGTCATCCATCGTTAATGACTGGAGTTCAACACGGATTGGAAATCGACCTTGCAGCTCGGGAATGAGGTCGCTGGGCTTCGAAACGTGGAATGCGCCGGCTGCAATGAAAAGAATGTGGTCGGTCCGCACCATGCCGTAGCGCGTGTTCACTGTTGTGCCTTCGACTATGGGTAGAATGTCACGTTGCACGCCTTCGCGGGAAACGTCAGGACCGTGGCCGCCCTCACGGCCGGCGATTTTGTCAATCTCGTCGAGGAAGATGATGCCCGCGTCTTCCACGCGGTCAATTGCCATACGCGTGACCTGGTCCATATCAATCAGACGCTGCTCTTCTTCCTGGATCAGGTACTCGAACGCCTCGTTCACCTTCATCTTCCGCTTCTTGGTGCGCTGGCCGAAGATGTTGGGCAGCATGTCTTTGATATTGACGTCCATCTCCTCGACGCCCTGGTTGCTGATAATTTCGAACGAGGGAAAATTGCGCTCGCGGGTTTCGATCTCAACCGTGCGGTCATCGAGCTTGCCTTCACGCAACTGCTGACGCAGTTTTTCGCGCGTGCGGGAGCTCGAATCCCCTGATGTGGTCGTACCCTCAAGCACAAACCCAGCCTGCGATGATTCAGGGGCTCGTGGCGCCGCTGGCGGCAACAGAATATCGAGCAGGCGCTCTTCAGCGTTCAGTTCTGCTTTATCGGCAACGTCTTCGAGCTTTTCGGCGCGGATATTATCAATCGCGATCTCGACCAGGTCGCGAATCATTGATTCGACGTCGCGGCCTACGTAACCGACTTCGGTAAACTTTGACGCTTCGACCTTCAGGAACGGCGAGTTCGCGAGCTTCGCCAGGCGGCGCGCGATTTCCGTTTTTCCCACGCCAGTCGGCCCAATCATGATGATGTTCTTGGGAATGACTTCTTCGGCCATATCGGGCGGAAGCTTCTGCCGGCGCATGCGATTACGCAGAGCGATGGCGACGGCGCGCTTGGCGTCTTTCTGCCCGACGACGTGCTTGTCGAGCTCGGCAACAATCTCGCGCGGAGTCAGCTCATCCAGCGCAAGCTGCTCTTCTTCGGCGGTAGCGGGGAGGTAAATGGCCATAGAATCAGTGGGGACAGCCGCCCTCGGCTGTCCGGTCGAGCAGAGCTCGACAAACCGCTTTTGAAAACTCGCCGACTTGCGTCGGCAGGACAGCCGAGGGCGGCTGTCCCCGCACGATCACAACTCTTCTATCGTAACCTTCTCATTGGTATAGATGCAGATTTTGCTAGCAATCTTCATTGCTTCTTCGGCGATCTGGCGCGCCGAAAGTTGCGTGTGATCCGCCAGAGCTTGGGCCGCTGATTGCGCAAATGGGCCGCCACTGCCGATAGCTGCGATGCCGCTATCCGGCTCGATGACGTCTCCCTGTCCGCTCAACATGAACGTTTGTTCTTTGTCGGAAACCAGCAACAAAGCCTGCAGGTGGCGCAGATACTTGTCAGTTCGCCAGTCTTTGGCGAGTTCGACCGCGCTGCGTCCGACATTGCCGTGATACTGCTCCAGCTTCGCTTCAAAGCGGCTGAAGAGTGAAAACGCGTCGGCAGTCGAGCCGGCAAATCCGGCGAGAATCTTGTCCTGATAGAGCCGCCGGATTTTTTTGGCTGAATGCTTGATCACGCTCTCACCAAGTGTGACCTGGCCGTCTCCGGCCATGACCACTTTGCCGTCCCGGCGAACACATAGAACAGTAGTGGAGCGAATCAGGCGCTTAGGCATGAGCGAAAAAACACGCTGAGAGCAAGGGTTAATTATAGCAGCGGTGGATATGGACCACATTCGGCTACCAAGCCCAACATTAGTAGTAGTTTTACATCACCCTCTTGCCCTCACATAAATTGAGCAGCTCCACGAAAGCGAATATCTCTGCCCGACGCCCGCTGGCTTTGCGAACCGTCTTTAGTATTCCCGCCTTGCGCAGTCGTCTCAACATTTGCATGACTGTCGGAAGGCTTGGCATCTGCCTGTGTCGTGTCAACTGGCCGCTCTGAAAAATCGGCTGATCAAACAAGTGGTCAAGGAGTGGCACAGCATACCGAGAGTGAGTCAATTCGATCAACCTAGTTTTCAGACGCGCATCGAGCTCCATGATCGCACGGGCCGTGGCTGAGTTGGTCTTCGCCTGTTCGGTCAGTGCGCGCAAGAAAAACTCTATCCAGCGGTCCCAGCTTTTGGGCCGGCCAAGATCTCGAAGTTTGTCGACGTATTCGTCGCGATTGGCTTCCAAATAGCTGGAAATGTAAAACATGGGCCGAGAGAGGAGTTGTTTCTCATGCAGGAACAGAGGAACCAAAATGCGTCCCAGACGTCCATTCCCATCCAAGAACGGGTGGATGATTTCAAACTGCGCGTGCACAATGGCAAGCTGTACGAGAGGGTCACGCTCCTCCCCGTGGTAGTATTTTTCCCAATTGTCGAGATGGTCTTTTAGGAAGAGGGGCGCGGGCGGAACAAACTGAGCCTCCTCGATCGTCGAACCTGGTGGGCCGATCCAGTTTTGCTCCGTGCGAAACAGTCCCCGTGCCTTGTTTCTCCCACGCACACTATCCAGCAAAATACCGTGAAGCTGGAGCAAGAGATTGAGGTTGAATGGACGTTTCTTAAGCCCTCCTTCGGCTGTTTGGAGAGCTTGCCGATAGTTAATGATTTCTTGGATGTCCTGACGTTTAGATTCCTCTCCTACTTCCGCGCCAGCCTCAAATTTCAATACGTCACCGAGGGTCGCCTGGGTTCCTTCCATACGGGAAGAAAGGACTGCTTACTGAGTTGTCAACGGAGAAAGCAAAACATCCGGATTCGGTACACCGTTAGAGAATTCCATCATAAAGAGCGAGTGCCCGGTTAGCTTGACCGATCAGTGGAACGAGAGGCGCCCAATCAATGTCTGTCAGTGGAAGTCGCTCTGCTACAAAGGGTTTCATACCTGCCTTTTGGGTTGTCTAAAGCGGTTAACGCTTGGACAGATTTGTGTAAAGTATTTAAGGTTTTGCTTAATACAAATTTGGTTGCTGGAGATACGCTTTATGCAAAGAATAAGTTCTCGTGTAAGCGTTTTTAATATCAAGAAGATAAAGATGTTCATGTTCGGGTTTCCACCCCAAACTATGCCGTGATCGTTTGCTCTCTTTTCGCAATCAGCAACTGCCTGAGTACGTATTGCAAAATCCCGCCGTGTTGGTAATACAGGATTTCTTGGGGCGTATCGATCCGAATTCGGGCCTCAAAGACTTTCTTTCGGCCATTTGGGTCGGTGGCCTCTACTGCTACGGTCTGGCCGATGGCGAACTTCGAATCAAGACGCTCTTTGAGGCCAAGAGTGGTGTACGTCTCATCGCCGGCCAGGCCGAGTGATTCAGCATTCTTTCCCGCCTCAAATTGCAGCGGCAGAATTCCCATGCCGACGAGGTTTGAGCGGTGAATGCGCTCGTAGCTTTCGGCAATAACGGCGCGCACGCCCAGAAGCAGCGGCCCTTTCGCGGCCCAGTCGCGCGACGAACCTGAGCCATATTCTTTGCCAGCGATGATCACCAGCGGCACGCGTTCGGCGATGTATTTTTCGGATGCTTCAAAGATCGTCATCTCAGCTCCGTCCGGCAAATGCTTGGTGAAGCCGCCTTCGAGAGTGACCATCTTGTTCCGCAGACGAACGTTTGCGAAAGTTCCGCGCACCATGACTTCGTGATTGCCGCGGCGCGAGCCGTACGAGTTGAAATCTGCGGGTTTGACGGCATGCTCTTGCAGATATTTGCCGGCTGGGCTGTCCTTCTTAATGGAGCCGGCAGGAGAGATGTGGTCGGTGGTCACGCTATCGCCAAGTACGGCCAGCACACGCGCATTCTTGATGTCGCCTACAGAGCTGGGCTTTGCGGACATTTGATCGAAATACGGTGCGCGGCGAATGTAAGTCGAACTCTCGTCCCAAGCGTAAGTGTCGCCTTTGGGGACGGGAAGCCCGCGCCAGTGTTCGTCTCCGGCGAAGACGTCGTTGTAACTTTTGCGGAACATGTCGGAGGAAATCGCGCGCAGCGCATCCTCGACCTCGCGCTCCGATGGCCAGAGATCGGCGAGGTAAACCGGCTTACCGTCTCTTCCGGTGCCCAGCGGCTCTTTCCGAAGATCAACATCAATTTTCCCCGCCAATGCAAATGCCACCACCAGCGGCGGCGACATCAGATAGTTCGCGCGCACGTCAGGATTGATGCGTCCTTCAAAATTTCGATTGCCCGAGAGCACGGAGGCAACCACGAGGTTCTTGCGATCAATCTCGTTGGAGATTTCTTCCGGCAGCGGGCCGGAGTTTCCGATGCAAGTGGTGCAGCCGTATCCGACGATGTGGAATTTCAGTTTCTCGAGATAGGGTGTGAGGCCGGCATTGTCCAGATAGTCGCGAACGACTTTCGACCCGGGCGCAAGTGACGTCTTTACCCACTCCGGAACCTGCAGTCCGCGCTCGACGGCTTTTTTGGCCAGCAGCCCGGCGGCGAGCATGACCGAGGGATTTGATGTATTGGTGCAGCTCGTGATAGCCGCGATCACCACGCTGCCATGATGCAGATGCCCGTTGCCGTTCGCTGCCTGACGTTTGCCAGGTTTTACGAGCGAAGGCAGCGCCTTCTCAAACGATTGTTTCGCATTTGAAAGAGCCACGCGGTCCTGCGGACGCTTGGGCCCGGCGAGGCTCGGCTCGACAGCAGCGAGATCAAGCGCGAGCAGCTCCGAGTATTCCGCCGCAGGCGTGTTCGCGTCGTGGAACAATCCCTGCTGGCGGCAATAGGCTTCGACTAAGGCAATCTGTTCCTCCGAGCGGCCGGTCAGCCGCAAATAGTTCAGAGTTTCGTTGTCAATTGGGAAAATTCCGCAGGTGGCGCCGTACTCCGGAGACATATTTCCAATCGTCGCGCGATCGGCAAGCGGCAATTCGCGCAATCCTGGGCCAAAGTATTCGACGAACTTGCCAACGACGCCGTGCTTGCGCAGCATTTCGGTGATAGTAAGTACGAGATCAGTGGCGGTCGCACCTTCGCGCAGCTTCCCGGTCAGCCTCACTCCGACGACCTGCGGAATCAACATGGAGACGGGCTGACCGAGCATGGCCGCCTCGGCTTCAATTCCGCCAACTCCCCAACCGAGAACGCCCAATCCATTAATCATGGTGGTATGTGAATCGGTGCCCACGAGCGTGTCAGGATATGCGGTGCGCGTGCCGTCAGCCTCCTTCACGAAAACCACGCGCGCCAGATACTCCAAGTTCACCTGATGCACGATTCCTGTGTCCGGCGGAACAATCGCGGTGTTACGGAATGCCGTCTGGCCCCAGCGCAGGAAAGCGTAGCGCTCCTTGTTGCGCAGAAATTCCATCTCCGCATTCACTGCGAATGCTTTCGGTGTACCAAACTCATCCACTTGCACCGAATGGTCAATCACCAGCTCAGCCGGCTGGAGCGGATTGATGAGCGCGGGATCGCCGCCCAGTTTCGTCATGGCGTCGCGCATCGCGGCGAGATCCACAACGGCGGGAACACCGGTGAAGTCCTGCATGAGCACTCGGCTGGGCGTGAAAGCGATCTCCTTTTCGGATTTCGTTTTGCTGTTCCACGACGCCAGCGCGCGAATATCGTCGGCTTTTACGTTGCGTCCGTCTTCGGTGCGCAGCAGGTTTTCAAGCAGAATGCGCAGGGAGAACGGGAGATGCTTCGTCGAGATCCCCTGGTTATCAAGAGCATTCAGCCGAAATATTTCGTATTCTTTACCGCCAATTTTGAGAGTGGAATGAGTATGAAAGCTATCCATGACACAGCCTTCCTAGTAAGTTTCTATCGTGGAGATCAACAGATTAGTTTAGTCGTTTGCGGGGGAGTTTGCGTCGACAGGTGAATTGCGAGATCTAATCCTCGATCCAGAACAGGCCCTTTTTCAGCTCCTGATACTTCCAATATCTGGTGCGCAAGACGAGCCAATAGAACCAGCTTCGTATTTTTATTCCTGGGATCTTGTTCGTCTTTACCGAAAGCTTCAGGCCATTAGACATCATGGCACGTTGAGCTTGATCTACGTCACGCGGTACCCACGCATAGCAGAACGACTCGCGGTGACCCACGCAGATAGTGTCAAAAAGAACGCCCTTCTGCTGCCTTGTTCCTTGCTCAAACAACATTCGTGCCTGAATTCGCTCTCACGCACGTCAGGTACTCTCACGTAGAAGAATCCTTTGCCCGTGACAATCAAATCATCACAGGCGATCCACACAACCTCGCGTGGATAGCCTTGTTTTTCAATAAACTGTTGAAACCTGGAGAGGGAATCTTCGAACGTCGCATCCACGTCTTCCGTCTTCACTTCAACCTTAGGTACAACACACGGCCCCGGGTCGCGGACCGGCGTCGTCATGCATCGCAATTTTAGTTTAGTCGTTTGCGGCGAAGTTTGCGTGTAAGGCCTGCGTCGTCGGTGTTCGTCGCGCCTTGCGGCAAACAACCATTGCAGAGCAGTTCTAACGAAGGAGTTTATGCGGCAGCAAGTACGTAAATCCCGCAAACAGCTCCCGGTGCGTGGAAGTGCTGGTGAGCCCATAGGCAAAACCAGCGTCGAATACGAGCACCCTGCTGGGGCTATAGCTCAACGCCCAAAGATTCCCCACCGCATTTCCCCGCAGAAATGGCTGTGTGAAATGCCAGATTTCGCCCGAGAGCACGAGGCGAGCGCTCAGCGGATGCGACACTGACAGCGATTCCCCGAACTGGGCGCGCCGGATGGGAGCGCTTACGACCTCGTTGAAGAACACATTCGCGTCGTAATGGAATCCTTTGAGGTCGGCGCTGGCGAGAAGAAGAATGGAGTTAGTCGAACTGCCGATGTCAAGATCGGGAGCGTTCCCGCCATAGACAGTATGGGAGTAACTCGCCGAAAACGTTGGCCTAGCACCCTCGCCTTGATACAAAACCGTTTGCACTCCCAGCGAAATGCCTCCGGCATCGTTGCTAGAACCCGCACCGTTGCTGCTATGCGCCACTGGCTCGAATCCAGCGAGAAACTCGATCCGCCTGGTCACAGAAAATTTCACGACTTCGTTGATGCTGGTTTGCGAAGAGAACTCGGGAGACGTCCACGCGCGCAGCACTCCGGTTTCGAATTGAACGTAGCCAACTGGAGTCAGCGTTGCTGGAGTTGCAACCGTCGGTCTTCCCGGATTCGCAATAGGCGCGTCTGGTTCTGGCGCGGCAACATCGACCGGGATTTTGGGTGGCTGTTGGGCTGAGACGCTGAGTGCGGTAAGCACAATGTACGCGAGCACAATGCGCGATGTCATTTCGCTCTCAGCAACAAGACCGGTACACTGATTTCGTGCTGCACTCGGCTGGCTGTCGTGCCAAGGAATATGTCGCCGAGCAGTCGATGCCCATGCGTGCTCATGGCCACCAGATCACATCCTTTTTCTGTGACCCACTTAACGATTTCTTTGGAAGGAACTCCGTAGGCGAGCTCTGATTGTGTAGGGATGCCTGCAGCCTGTAATTCTTCGCGAACCTGCTTCAGATAGGCGGTGTCTTCAGAGATTTCGCGGCTGACGGCATCGGCTCCATAGGTTCGCGCCGCCCAGCCGTCGGCAACGTGGAGCAGCACCACGCGGCTGCCTGCCAACTTCGCAAGCGGCTTGATGTGCTCGAGAATTGCCCGGTCGCTCGATGTGCCGTCCACGGTGACGAGAATAGTCTTGTACATGTTCTGCGCCCCTATCCCACCGCACGGGCGAGATGCCCGCGCGTCCATAGTCCGATCTCACAGCGGCTAAAGCCGCTACTTCTCGCGGGCCTGTTGCGGTTCGGCTGAAGCCGAGCCCTTTCAAATCTAGCCTCCCACGATCACGTTCCACGCCGAGCGCAGCGACTCAGGCAGGCCCCACAAATCAAGCGCGGTAATCAAAATTGCGCTCGCCCATCCGGCAATCAGCAAGAATGTTCCGCTCTTCCACGTTCCCATTTTTTCCCGAGAGCTGGTGAAGTGTAACAGCGGAAACATGGCAAACGGCAGCTGCAACGCCAGCACAACCTGGCTCAGGGTCAGCAGATCGTTCACGCTGGAGTCGCCGCGAATACCGATCACTAGTACCGCCGGAAGGATCGCCAGCGAACGCGTAATCATTCGCCGCAGCCATGGCTGGATTCGCCAGTGCATGAAACCTTCCATGACTACTTGTCCGGCAAGTGTCCCTGTGATGGTGCTGCTCTGACCGCTGGCGAGGAGTGCGACTACAAACAGAGTGCTTGCCAGCGAAGTTCCCAGAAGCGGCGCCAGGGTAAGATACGCGATGCGAATCCAATCGCTATCGGGACTAAACGCGATTTCGTGGCCTCCCGCGACCGCGACGCTCGTCTTTCCGTAAAACACCAGGGCCGCCAGCACAAGAATCGAGGCGTTGACCAGAAACGCGACTGTCAGAGCAGTAATCGAGTCGATGGTGTTGAAGCGGATCGCGCTGCGAATCGAAGCCTCGTCCTTCTGCAGCTTGCGGCTCTGCACCAGCGCCGAGTGAAGATACAAATTATGTGGCATCACCGTCGCGCCAATAATCCCGATAGCGACGTAAATCATTCCTGACTGCCGGAAACCCGGCGTCAGCAAGGCTCCGCCCATCTCCAGAAAATTTGGCCGAGTCTGCGGCAGAACAAATATCTCGATGCAGTAGCACACGCTGATCGTGGCGATCAGCACTATGACTACTGCTTCGATCGTGCGCATGCCGAAACGCTGCAAGGCAAGAAGCAACAGTACATCGAAGCCTGTGATGATCACGGCCCAAAGCAACGGAATGTGAAACATCAGATTGATCGCGACTGCTGAGCCCAGCACTTCAGCAAGATCGCACGCGCCAATGGCGATTTCGCAGAAGAACCAGTTCGGCCAGCGCGTCCAGCGCGGGTACCAGTCGCGGCAGCATTGCGCCAGGTCCTTTCCCGTGACCACCCCCAACCGGGCCGAGATCACCTGCATAAAGATTGCCATCAGGCTGGCGAGCGCAACTACCCATAGCAAGCCGAATTTGAATTGGGCACCGCCGGCGAGATCGGTGCCCCAGTTGCCGGGATCCATGTAGCCGACACTGACCAGAATTGCCGGCCCGATGAACGCCCGCCACTGCTGCCAGAATCCGGCGCGATGGTGCGGCACCTCTACCGTGCTGTGTAGGCCCTCGAGGGAAACGTGACCAGCAGAGGCGGTCGATGGATCATTACCAGATGCGGCCATGAACCATAATATACCATTGTAAGTTAACGTAGGTTAACTTTAGAAACTGCGGCCTGTTTCACCACCCAGATCTTTTCCGCCGCGGGGCCTCCGAGTTCAACGTGCCTGCCATCCACGCTCAACGATATTGTCCCGTCATAGTTCAAGGTACGGACCTTCAGGCGCACACCCGGACGAATCGCCCTCCGCTCGAGGAATTCAAGAAGATTGCGGTCGCGTTCGTAGATGCTGAAGACTTTATATTCATGACCAATCGCAGCCTCGCTTAAAAGGCTCAGGCCCTTGCGACGCCGTTCCGCGGCGCTTCTGAGCGACAGTCCATTGCCGTGCGGGCACACGCTCCCTTGCCCCAACTTTTCAACCAGTTTTTTTTCAAATGCCGCGGACACCGCGTGCTCCAGTCGCTCCGCTTCATCGTGCACCTCGTACCAAGCCATGCCAAATATTTCCGACAACATGCGCTCGATCAGGTGATGACGGAGGATGGTGCGCTCCGCGACCTTTCGTCCCACCGGGGTAAGCTGAATCCGTCCATCGGCCTTAACGGCAACGAAGCCGTCCTTTTTCAGGCGTTTTATGGCCGTGGTGACCGCCGGCCGGCTGACAGAAAGCCAGTGCGCGAGCGTGGCAGAAATCACAGTCTGGCCCTCTGATTCCGCCTCGGAAATGGCTTTCAGATAGTCCTCTTTGGAGACCGTGATCATGCTGGCAGTATCTTACCGAAGTACTGTTTCAGAAGTATTTATCGCTGAATCTGCCTATTGAGTTGTCTGTCATAATGAACTTACAGTATGTCCTCTCGGGTTGCTTCCTTTTCAATTGATGATCGTTGGTTGCCGAAATCTGTCATCTGCCTGCGTGACTACAACCTGAACAAGTTCATCCGCGACGTCATTGCTGGAATTACTGTCGGTTTAGTAGCACTTCCGTTGGCGATGGCGTTCAGCATCGCTTCAGGGCTGACGCCGCAGGCGGGAATTTACTGTGCGATGGTTACCGGATTTCTGATCTCCGCGCTTGGCGGATCGAAGACCCAGATCGGCGGGCCGACGGGAGCATTTGTAGTTGTGGTTGCCGGAATTGTCGCCGTGCATGGCGTGGATGGCCTTTTCATGTGCACGGTTATGGCAGGCGTCCTGCTGGTGGTGCTGGGTGCGACCGGCATGGGATCAGCGGTTAAATTCATTCCGCGGCCAGTCGTGATCGGGTTCACCAACGGCATCGCGGTCTTGATTGCCAGCACGCAGATTAAAGATCTCTTCGGCTTGAGTTTGCAAAAGGTTCCTGGTGAATTCTGGCTTCGCATGAAGGCCCTGGCCGTAGCGGCGCCAACCTGGTCGTGGCACGCGACTTTGCTGGCTGTGTGTACCGTTGCAGTGATGATCATCTGCCGCACAGTCTCTGCCCGCATTCCCGGTCCGATCATTGCTATGCTTGGCGCGACGATTGCGGCCTGGCTGCTGAAGCTGCCTGTTGAAACGGTCGGGTCTCGTTTCGGCGGTATCCCGAGCGGACTACCGCACATGGTAATTCCGCACTGGCACGCGCGCCTCGTTCCCGGACTTCTTGGGCCCGCCTTCACGGTCGCGATGCTGGGAGCGATTGAGTCTCTGATGTCCGCCGTTGTCTCCGACCGAATGAGCAACGATCACCATAATCCGAATGTCGAGCTCATCGGTCAGGGCGTCGCTAATTTCATATCACCCATGTTTGGGGGGTTGCCTGCAACGGGTGCCATCGCGCGCACCGCAACCAATATCCGCGCTGGAGCGCAGTCGCCGGTGGCGGGAATGATTCATGCGCTTACATTGCTTTGTGTGCTGGTGTTCGCTGCGCCCCTGGCAAGCTACATCCCGATGGCGGCGCTGGCCGGAATTCTAATGATCGTGGCCTACAACATGGGTGAGTGGCACGAGATCCCCCAACTGCTCAAACTCACCAAGACCGACATCAGCGTATGGTCGGTCACGTTTGCGCTTACCGTGTTTGCTGACCTGACTGTTGCCGTCGAAGCCGGCATGATTCTCGCCGCGTTGCTGTTTATCACCCGTGTGGCCAATACGACTACCGTTTCCGAGGTGACGGACGACTACATCGAAGATGGCCGCGTTCACATTTTGCAAGACAAAGACATCCCGTATTACGCGACCATTTTTCGCATTCACGGACCGTTTCTGTTTGGCGCCACCGACAAGATCTCAGCAGTAACCGAGAACTTGCATCAGTTGCCGCCGGTGGTGATCATCCGTCTGCGCAATATGACTGCGATTGATGCGACCGGCTTGTACGCGCTGGAAGAGATCGCGAAACAGCTGCACACCTCTGGACGTACCCTGATTCTTTGCGGGGCCCGTGAGCAGCCCGCTCATCTGATCCACCAGGCAGAGTTCGAAGAGGTCGTGGGACGCGAGAACATCTGTTCCAATGTTCGCGAGGCGCTAGGCCGGGCCGAAGATGTCTTTGAGCGAATCAAACCTAAGACCGCCAGCGCGCCGTAGCCGGAGTGTAAGTAACCAAAGTAGCAACACTACTTTGACCTTTCATTCACGCTCAATTACGAAGATCATAGGCAAAACACCCAAATTCCTGCGTTGAGGACATCGTGAAAACATTCTTGTGCCTGTTCGTCATGTTCTGTGCTGCGGTTTTTTCGGCCGCGCAAAATAAACCTTTATCGGCATCGCCCACACTCATGCCTGCGGGCCAGGTCTCCCGCACTGTGAAGGCGATGCACTATCGCCCGGGCGCGTCCGTGAAGATTGACTTGCACGCAACCGATCTGATGCCCGGTGCGGTCGGTGAGGCGAAGATTGAGGGCAAGAAGTCCAGCATCTCCATCGATGCCAAATTTCAGAGCGTAGAAGACGCCACCAAGTTTGGCCTCGAATATCTTACCTATGTGCTCTGGGCAATTTCGCCTGAGGGCCGCGCCGACAGCCTTGGCGAGGTGGTGATTGAGAAGGGCAACGCGCATATAAAAACTGCGACGGACATGCAGACGTTTGCGCTCGTAGTTACAGCAGAGCCCTACTTTGCCGTCACGCAACCGGGCAACACAGTTGTGTTTGAGAGCGTACTACCAGACGGCGTCGGATCGGGCGAGAACATTGAGGCCAAGTACGAACTGCTTGGACGTGGGACTTACTCGTCGGCGAACGAGAAAATTCAGAATGCAATTTTCGGTATAGATCGCACCACGCCGCTCGAACTCTTCGAGGCGCGCAATGCACTTCGCATCGCGCATATTGCCGCGGGCGACAAATATGCGACTTCAATTTTGCCCAAGGCCGACCAGCAGTTGATGCAGGCCGAAACGGCGTATCGCCAAAAACAGGGAAAATCTGCCATCGAATCTGCTGCACGCGAAACTACCCAAACGGCTGAAGAAGCGCGCGTGATGGCGGTCAAGCAGCGCGCGGAAGACGAAGCTCAGGCCAAAGCTGCCGCCGACAAGCTCGCGGCCGAGCAGCGCGAAGCGGAAGCACGGGCTAATGCCGACGCTGAATCCAAGCGTCGCGCCGATGCCGAGGAAGCGCAGAAACAAGCCGAGGCCGCGAAGGCAGAAGCCGAGAAATTGAAAGCCGAAGCCGTACAAGCTGCCCAGGAAGCCGCGCGCCAGCGGGAAGAAGCGGAGAAAGCCAAGGCCGAAGCGGTCGCGCAGCAACAGCAGCTCGCCGCTGAAACGGCGAAAGCGCAACAGGCCGCCGCGCAGTCCGATCAATTGCGTCAGCAGGCTGAAAACGAAAAGCAGGAGTTGCGCGCGCGCCTGCTAAAGCAGCTCAATAATGTGCTGGCTACGCGCGACACCGCACGTGGCTTGATCTCCAACATGTCTGATGTTCTGTTCAAGACTGGCAGCTTCGAGCTTGCACCGGGAGCGCGCGAGCGGCTGGCGAAAGTCTCCGGTATCCTGCTCGCCTATCCGACTCTACATGTTCAGATCGAAGGACATACCGACAGCGTCGGCACCGACGAATATAACCAGACGCTCTCCGAAAAACGTGCTGGTGCGGTCCGCGATTATTTTGTGCAGCAGGGAATCGCGGCGGATTCGATTGAGGCCCGCGGCTTGGGTAAGACCGTGCCGATCGCGTCGAACGAAACGGCGGAAGGCCGCCAGCAAAATCGGCGCGTAGAACTGGTTCTATCTGGCGATGCGATTGGGAACAACCCTGAGACTTCGAGCCAGCCGCTCTCGTGTGCAACAGAAACAATGATACGTACAGCAGCAAACAGATTACGGTGTAGCCAACTGCGCCGAACGCTGCTCCGACAATGAAAAGGTATAACGCGCAGAACGCCATACCATAAAATGCGATTACTGACACTGCGGCGGCCAATATAGCGCCGAGTCGCCCCAAATGGTAGTAAGCGAGAATGACTGGGAGCAGGGACAGGAACACCGACCCAAAGATGATCAGCGGGTCAAATTGGTGCGGCCACCAAAAGTTGGCCAGAAACCCTCCCCGATGTTGCGAAGCAGATCTAACGGCAAACGACGCGGCGATTCGCGCATAAGAGGCCGACGATACAAGGAAAACCTGAATCCGCGTGAGGATGTGAAAATTTCGCCACACAAGAAGATTTTAGCGAAAGACAGCGCAACAGTTACCGAAAATTGCCACCATCTGGCAACCGTTCAAGAGGACAGATTTGAGCAATTCGCGAAGCTTGCTAATGCGTGACCAATTAGGGCTCCGGGTTCAACGCCGCTTCTCTGGCGTCGCGAGCGTCCTGAAGTAGTTTCCAATCACACTTGATTTCGAGCTCAGATATCCGCGACGGTTTCTTTGACTTCAGCTCTAGTTCCAGCCGTGTCAGCGCGAGTTCTTGCACTAGTTCCGGAGAACCTGAAAGCCGGAGAGCATTGCCACGGCACAGGCCTACCGGTACCGACTCGCCCTCTAATAAGACTTCAACAAAGGGCCGCCCCTGTTCATCCACGCGCGGTTTTGCATCATTCATCAACGTTTTCCAGTCCGCTACAGCTTCGGATTCGTTCTGCGCTTTTCTGGCTACCGTCACCAGGTCTTCGTACGACTTTCTTTGCTCCGCGGTAAGCGGCCGTTCAAGCATTCCTGAGTCATGCGCATTCACGTCGAAAATATAGGCACCTTTGGCCGGATTGAACCGCCATCCTGCCCAATAGGCCGCCTCTACCGTCCCCACCACAAAAGGATGGAACAGCAGGACAGGAGTCACGTATTTCTTTGCCAGCACTAACGATTCCAGAACTCCATGTACCGGCTTGCTGCGCTTCAATCCCGGCACCTGTGGAATGATGAACGTCGTAAGCTGCATCTGGGGACGATGCTTGCTGGAGTGCACCAACGATTTCGCAGCCTGCTTTGGAGTCATCACACCGAGGTCGGCGATTATGCTGCGATGCACCGCTTTCGGGTAATAGAAATTGACGATCTGCTTTACGAAATCGGCACAGTTGCGCTTGAGCAGCTGATATGTCTCAGTGTTTGGTGCCGAGTTCAGCCAGCGAATCAGCGCGTCATCCTGCTCGGGACGCGTGGCGAATCGAAATCCATAAAGCGTGCGGTTGTACGCCGAACCTGCCAACTCATTCCGGGGCTCGTCACCGGGATGCTTCTCCTCCGGCAGAGGCAAGCTCTTCAAATATTCTTCACGCAGCAGCGCAACCAGCTTTGCGTCGGCGTAGAGTGGAACATCTTCAGGATTCCTTACGGCGTACAGATACGGAATCAGTGGAATCGCGATCCAGTCGC
>QHZW01000198.1 GCA_003224815.1 Acidobacteriota bacterium
TTACGGTGGAGGAACACCTTAGCGTCAATACCTGAAAAGCTTGAGTAGATGGAAAGCCAGCAATTGCGCACGAACGGGTGATTGCCGACTGAGGACTAGCCAGATCTCATTCGCTGTGTCCGTTGCAGTGCATCACACCGAGATACCTGGTCCACGGCCCTACGACCTCGCGATACTGATGCGCCATGACCCGCGATATCTGATGCAGATGCGTGAGATCGTGCACCGCCCAGGTTGCAAGAAGTTGCGACAGAGTCACGATCCCCAGAGCTGGATGCCGGCCTCGACGTTCGAAATCTTGAGGCTTGAGGTTCAAGGCGCGAAGCTCATCCAATTTCTCCGCCCGGATACGCGCAAAGTCATCCAGCAACTGCGGCAGCGACTTGCCCTTACTCTCGCGGACCTGGGCAAGGCGATCGAATTTCTCGAATGGCTTGGTGTCGCCATGCTCAAGAATGATTCGCGCACGCGGAATCCAGTCGGTGCGGTCGCCGTGGATCAAATGGCCGATCACGTCGAATGCGCTAAACGTGCCGTCGCCTTCGTTTCGATGGATCCACTCCTCGGGAAGATCGCGCAGCATCGCGTTCATTGTGGATGGAGTACGGCTGAGAACCGCGATCGTGTGCTCGAGATTATGAGCCATGGCTTCTCTTGGATTGTCCTGCCTGCGCTCTGCTGGCGTCAAATCCTGGCCAGATCACAAAATAAAAATCCCCGCCAAGTTGAACTTGAGCGGGGATTCAGTTGAACCGATATCCAGAAAAGCAATCAGTTCTTCACCACTTCCAGTTGGTTATCAACCGAGAAAACTCCCGGTACGCCATTCGCTCGAATACCGGCGATGTTCTTGTCGGCTTGGTTATCCACGTAACCGATGAGCGTCACGTGACCGTTGTTCACGATGATGCGGATCGGCTTATTCACGCCCAGCGCATAGCGCTGCAGCACGGGATAGCCATAGATCGTGCGGAACAGGCGCACGCGCAATCCGTTGTCGAAAAACGAGACCGGCAGCACCTTGATCTGATTGTCCACGTGCTCCACGCCTTCGATTCTCTTCACCACATTACCCGCATCGCTTTTCAGCGTCGGGTTGGTCACCTCTCCCATGAGAGTGACGTTGTTGTCTTCATCTACCGTGAATGACATGTAATCAAACGCATTCACGTACGGCAGCATGTTCAATTCATGCCTGACCTTGTTTTCAACCCACGTGGTTCCCCGGGTAGACGCCAAGGCACTCTGCGCCGAGAACACCAGAGCAGATGCCATCATTCCTAATGCAAGAACTAACGTTCGCAGTTTCATATATTTCAACCTTTCTTTTTCACTTCAATTTCGGTCCAGTATTTCGATCGGAAACACTTCGGGCTGCTCATAGCCTGGCCCCGCGCCACGAACAGCCCGTCCCACTAACTCGTTTTGTGCAATGCTTACCGGCGATAGCGGTAAAAATTGCGACGGGCAACATAGCCTCGCGGATACCAATGCCGGTAGTACACAGGCGCTGGCGCTACATAAGCGCGTGGGTAAATCGGCGCGGCGTAATAGCCCACATAAGGACTCGGCACCACGTACTGCGGTCCGACATAAATACGCGGTCCATAAACATAAGGACGCGGATGAACATAGACCGGAACGCCCACACCTACGCCGACTCTGACGGCCACTTCCGCGTTCGCCTTGGGCGTCGTAACGGACGCCAGCACCAGAGCCAATCCCAGAATCATTAGTAAGCCTGTCTTTTTCATTTTTCGTCTGCCTCCGGGCTCCAAAAGAAGAAACACGTCCGGCTTTAGAAAGTTGCGCAAGCGAGGGCCCACAAGTCCTTTCGCAACAAAAGGTTTTGCGTAAAGAATTGTCAAGCTGGAGGCTGCAGAATGGCTGTCGAACAGTGGGGCTGTTTCTTGTTGCCGGCTTCCTTATTTCAGATTGAGTTTGCCCAAAGCCGCCGAGAGTTCGTCCGCTTTGAATCCAAATGGACCGGGCCTGCTCTTGTAGGCAACGCGGCCCTTTTGATCGACCAGATAGATTCGGTCGGGCCAACCTGTGTAAGCCTGCTCGGTTGAATTCCCGAATTCATCGAGCACAGCAGGAAATTTGATTCCCAGCTTCCGAACGCAGGCTCCGGCGACATAGGCCCGCTCGTCTTCATTCTTTGGAGTGGCAAAGACGACGCTGTCTTTGACGTTGCTTTGCATCTGCCAGACGTCGCTGGGATGCGCCTCAGTGATGTACACGACCAGGAAAGCGACCTTGTTCTGGTACTGATCGTAGAGCTTGTTGAGGGCGGGAACCTCCCGCCGGAATGGCGGTCAAGTGTAGCTGCCAAAGATCATCACGACGGGTTGCGTCTGGTTCAGTTCGGAAAGGCGAACGGTCCCACTCTTGTCCAGTTTCGCCAACGAGAAATCGGGTGCCGAGTCGCCGATGTGAACCGTTCCGGCACGAGCGCGTGTCCACATGGTTTCAAACGGGCATATCAGAAATACTTGCCATGGCAGGTGCATCATCACTCGAGCAAATGCCTCCGGCGGACGATGCATGATGCGCCACATAAAGCCGATAAAACCCAGCCACAGGACGAAGATGAGTATGAGGACTCTCGCCGTGATTTTCTTCCACCGGCGTGGTGGCGTCGCGGGACCCGGTGCCGAAATGGTATTTGTCGCCACGTCGAAGTTCTGTGTTATTGCACTGGTTCGATTTTGCTGATCACAATCGCTTTCGACCCACCACGCTCAAAAACTTTTTCGCTGACGCTGACGTTCTTCCCGGCGAACGGAAGCAGGCGCATTCCGCGCTGATTGGTTTTTTCAAACCCTTGGTGAAGGCGCAGGCTGAATCGAGCACATAGCCTTTCACGGCGACTTCCTTCCGCGTTGTTTCCGCCGCAAAGGCGGCCATAATCAGGCTGAGCAGAAGAGCCAAGTTAATCAATTTGCGCTGTCTCATTTCAGTTTCCTCGAGTTGAAGAGTTTTCGTCTAGAACGAGAGCCGTGCGCTCAACTGCACCTGCCGTCCGGATGTAGTCGATTCAGTAATGGTGCCGAACTGTGGAGTATTAACGAACCTGTCAGGGGTTCCTAAATTTGTGTGGTTCAGGGCATTGAAGAACTCGCCCCGGAATTGGAATTTCATCCGCTCTGCGATAGCGAACTCGCGAGCCACTGCCAAATCGAGCGTCTGCAAGCCCGGACCGTAAATAGAGTTGCGCCCTACATTGCCGAAGGTAAATGCCGCCGGAGTTTTAAATGCCAACGGATTGAACCATTCGGTCGCGGTTCGTGTGCCTGCTCCAAAGATTGGTTGTCCGGTCAGGTTGGCGCGGATTGGATTTTCGCCGAGCACCGTGCCCGAGTTTGCGGTATCGCCAAACACTGAAATCGTGAATGGAAAGCCGCTCTGCACCTGGTAAACCGTCGAGATCTGCCAATTCTTCGTTGCAGCGGATGTCCAGTTCGAATGTTGCCATCCCGGCACAGAATAGACCGCGCTCAACGCGAAGCGATTGCGGACATCGCAACTGGGGCCTTTTTCCGCGGCAAGGTCGTTGTTGTTCTGCGGAATGGACGACTCGAACATGGGCGAGCGAAAATCTGGAGCATCGCTCAGGTTCTTCGACCAGGTGTAGTTCGCTAGGAAGGTGAAGCCGTGCTGATAGCGGCGACGAACGTTGACGTAGCCAGCGTCGTACCAGCTCTGGGCCGAGTCTTCCAGCAGATTGATTGTGCTAACCGGGAAGCACATCCCGCCGTTTGGGCATCCTGTCGCCGGAGTAACGTAGGTGACGCCAGCGGGCAAGGTGGTGTTGGGCACGAACGCAATCTTCGGAAACGGGCGGCGCGGTCCAATGGGCCCGGGTCCCGGCAGCGCATTGTTGATCAAATGGGCGCGCTGAAGATGTACTCCGTGCGAACCTAAATATCCGATTTCAAGTGTGGTGTTCTGCCCCAGGCTCTTCTCAACCGACGAACTCCATTGTTCGATGTATTGCGATGGCGCGTTCGGATCCATTCCGGTAAAGCTGACAGTGGTTTGTCCGAGCACAGCCTGGCCGAAGTTGAGCTGATTGGCAAAGAGCGCGGGCGGAGCGGTGAAGTTGTCGCTTTGTTGTGTTTCCGGAAACACGTAAGGAACATTGTGGCGCTGATTGCACCAGGTATTCATGTCCACCGGCGTAAAGAAGATGCCGAAAGCAGAGTGATAGACAAGACCGTGGCCGAGCGATTGAGACAATCCAAACCGCGGAGCAAGGTTGCGTGGGTTGGGATACTTCAGCCCCTGTGGATAACCGTTTTGTCCGCCGATAAATACTGAGGGGGCATTACCTATGCCATTGTTGAAAACCAGATTGGTATTCGTGTAACTGATATCCACGAGCGGCTGCATGAATTCGTAGCGCAGTCCCATTTCGATCGTTGTACTGCGAGTTACGCGAAAACTGTCTTGCGCAAATCCTGCCGCATACCACTGTCTCAACTGCATCTGCGGAATGCCAGCCTGACGTTGCTTGACGGCGGGAAGACCAAGAAGGAAAGACGCGAGAGCTGAGCCGGTGCCATCGTTGGTGCCGTTATCTGTGGTGTAGCCATTGGTGAACTGATAGTATCCACGGTTCTGAAAGAAGCCCCACATGGGCCAAATGTATTTGCTGTAGCTGGCGCCAAACTTCAGGCTGTGCCGCCCTTTCTGCCAACTCAAAGTGTCGCGGCCCTCGGCAACTGTATCCCAGGCCTTCATCGGGGTAGCGGAATAGTTGTCGCCCATCGGGGAATATCCCTGGACGTTAAAAAACGGAGCGCCGTAGGCACCGGCTCCGCCGAAACCGATTCCCTGAATTCCGAGCTGCGACACGATGTCATTGCTGTAGGCATTTTCATCGTAACGGTGCATTGCGAGGCGCGAGAAGGTGATTGCGACGGTATTGACCAGCGTAGGACTCAGGATTTTGTTCCAGGAGATATTTCCCTGCTGAGCAAAGTTGTCGTTAAATGATCCGAAGCCGGGGAGCAATGAACCCACTCCACCGGGAGGCATTTCGCCCGGCGTGAAGCCAGTCTCGGCACTCAGCGAATAACGCGCGACGATGCTGTCGCCATTCGCAAAAATATGATCAATGCGAACAGTTCCTTGATCGCTGACCTGGAGCTCATTGCGAACATCCATGTAGTTGTTGCAGTCGGCGCTGGCGCCGACGACACCAGGAACACCCATGTTTCCGGAGCCGCAAGGCATCGTCATGCCGGGTATCACGTTGGGCTGCGGAACATATTGTTGCAGGAAAGCCTTGACCGCTGGGTTAATGCGGGCGGGATCGATGACGTTCGGATTTCCGTTGTAGGAGAACTGCGCCCGACCGTTCGCCGGATCGTAAATATTCATGCCACTCTGGCTGAAGTCACCGCCGATTTCCTGCGGCGTCGGAACTGTGTCGATCATGGTGTCCGCCATGGCGTGACGGAAGCCTCCGTAATTAACGAAGAAGAAGGTGCGATCGCGAACGATGGGGCCGCCGAATGATGCGCCGAAATTATTCTGCACCATGTGATTGTTGCCCATGTCTTCGAACGAAGTCGCGTCCATAAACCCATTGCGCAGGAATTCGTAGGCCGTGCCGTGAAATTTATTACTGCCTCCTTTACTCACGATATTGATCTGTCCGCCGCCGGCACCGCCCATTTCCGCGGAGTAACTTCCGGTTTGAACTTTGAATTCTTGTACGGCGTCGGGCGACGGACTCAGGTTCTGCGTGTTGAATGTAGGATCCGTGTTTGTGGTTCCATCGAGAAGAAAATAGTTTCCGTTCGGCCGGCTTCCTCCCACGCTGACCGCGGAACGCTGCCCGGGGCGCCAGTAAAGAGGATTCATGTTACCGGTCTGCGCACCGTGGCTAACGTGGGCTCCGGGCACGGTCAGCACGAGATCGATCAGCATGCGACCGTTCAGCGGCAGGTTCTCAATCGATGCAGGTTCAACCACTTCACCCAACGCCGCATCATTTGTATGGATTACCTCGGGGTTGCCGGTGACGTTGACCGACTCTTTTCTGGATTCAACCGTCAAGCTCAAATCAATTGCTAGCTTTTGTGCCACTTCGAGTCGGACTCTTTGCGACAGAGGAGTGAAGCCTGAAGCCGAAATATTCAGCATGTAATCGCCGGGCTGCACTCCGGGGATTTCATAAAAACCCTGATCATTGCTGGATGTCCGTCGCACCGCACCCGTGCTGGAGGAAACCAGCTCTATTGAAGCGCTAACAACAGCATGAGACTGAGGATCGTTGACGCTGCCACTTAACACGGCGTAATTACTCTGCGCAATCAGTGGGAATGAAAAGAGCACTGCGAATGAAAGGACTGCCAAGCTCCGGCGCAAGTTGCCTCCCTGAGAGCGGGCCCACGACCTTGTCGAATCTTCGCATCAGGGGCGACACGAAAATCCAACAGAACCCGAGTGCGAGGAATGTAGCTGAGCCCTGTGTGCCGATCAATAATGGAAAAGGATTATCGTCAGCTCTATGCGGAGCAGGTTGCGACCTCCGTGTCGTGAATTGAGCAGTTGTCATGACAGCAGACAGATAAAATCTAGGTGATGGCCAGTCTCACCCAGACATTGCTGAACCTTGAAACCAGGTTGATGGATCCGGAGGTCCGACGCAACGGACGAGCCGCTGACATGATCGCCGATGACTTTGTTGAATTTGTCGGCAACGGCCGAACCTACAATAAGAGCGACGCCTTGTCGATGATGCGTCACCACGCTCCGCTAATACTCGCGCTCGAAGACTTCAATGTTTCGCGAAATCGCGCCCCAGATTGCCTTAGTGACCTATCAGGTTCAAAACCAATCTATCGATGGAGGCCTAGGCCGTCTCTCAGTACGCAGTTCAATCTGGGTGCAGCGCGAAGGCAAATGGCAAGTGACTTTTCATCAGGCCACCATGCTGAATTGACCTGAGCTGACTCAGAAAACTGGTGGTGGGTTCCATGGTCCGAGTTCTCGCTCCAGGATTTCTGCGAGAGCCAGTACCAACTCTTCTTGCCAGGGAAACGCCGCGATTTGAACACCGATCGGTAATCCTTCGGCGGAATTTGTCACGGGCACCGTGGCTGCGGGCATGCCCAACAGATTGAACCACTCGCAATAGCTCCACGCATCGAGGTACTTGACTGTTCTGCCTTCGACTTTCCATTCCCGCTCACCGTGTTTGAAAGCAGGAATCGATGCCACCGGGCATAACAGCACGGGGAATTGCTGCATCTGTTCGAACATCTGTCTCCGCAATACATCGCGTTGAATCCATGTATCCAGCAGGGTCTGCGCGGTGTGCGGGGGTTCGACGGCGACCCAGCTGTTGAATTCTTTAAGAATCGGACTGAGTTCAGCCTCTCGGCCTTTGGTCATCGGCCCAAGAAGCATTCCTCCGGCAACGCCAAAGAACTTCCACCACAACTCACGAATCTTTTCAAGATTTTCAGGCCGAAACGCCTCCACAGCGAATCCAGCACCCTGCAATGCTTTTGCGGCACGTTCGACCGCCATTCGTGTTTCCGGAGTAACTGGCGTTCGCCCGTCATCCTTGAAGTAGCCGATTCGAATCTTCTTTAATGCGTCCTTGTCGGGCCAGCGAACCGGAACCGGAGCCGCCGACGGGTCGCCAACATCCGGCCCTTGCATTACTTCAAACAACAACTTCAGATCGCCGGCTGTTCGTGCCATTGGACCAACCACTCCGAGCAACGCAAAAGGCCCGGCAGATTGTGGGAAGTGACCGCTGGCAGGAATGCGTCCGGGCGTTGGCTTCAGTCCGCAGATTCCACAGAAATGCGCAGGCACCCGGATGGATCCTCCGCCATCGCTGCCGACTCCGCCAGCTGAACATCCGCTCGCAATGACGGCTGCTTCCCCGCCGCTGGAACCACCCGCAGTCCGCGACAAGTCCCAAGGATTATTACTTCGGCCATACAGCAGATTGTCTGTCTCCCACGCCATGAGGAGTTCGGGCGTGTTCGTAACCCCGAGCACAATTGCGCCCGCCTGTTTCAGCCGCTCCACTAAAGGCGCGTTGTGACCCGCAACATGTCCGGCGCGCAACTTCGTGCCGGCCTCACAGCGGAGACCCTCAACTTCAATCGAACTCTTGATGCTGATGGGGATGCCGTGCAATGGGCCGCATTCCTTGCCTGAAGCGAGCGCCTGCTCCGCGATATGCGCCTGATCGAGCGCGCGTTCTGCATCTATCTGTACGAAGGCATTGATCTTTGGATTGAGGTCATCAATCCGCGACAGATGAGCTTTCACCAGCTCGACAGGAGAGACCTCTTTACTGCAGATGAGTTCTGCCATGCGCACGGCAGACAGTAGCGTGAGATCGGAGGGCGGCACGAAAAAGGCAGTCTAGCAGACAGGAAGACGGGGCTGGCCTGAAATCGTTGCGCTGAAATCAGTGGGCGGCAACCATTGCGCGCCGTCCGACTCGCACTTCGAAGCCTGGGTGAGTATCGGTATGCTTCCGACGACCCTCGCGTTTCTTCAGCCAAGCCTGAAGATCGCGCCGGCAGGCCGCGGGCACGTTCGTGAAGAACAGCCCGGCGCGCCCAGCTTTGTCGGTCCAAACAAAGTCGCCGGTCGCATGCACGACCTGAGCCGTTCCCGGCAATATAAAGCGCAGTGACAACCCTCGCATCGGCACCAGCGGCTCGGCAGCTTGAACCGAAAGGCCCTGTTCAGTCAAATCCTCTACCAGCGCAGGAACAATTCCGGAATGAATTTCCAAATAGGCGATGGTCTCGCCTTTTCGGCGCGAAGCCCCGCGCCGGTCCTGCTGCATGAATGCGTATCCCGCTCTGAAGGAATGCAAAACCTGCAACATATCAAGAGGCTTATAGAGAGCGAAGTTCCCGCCCGATTCGAACAGCTCAGCAATAGGCGTTGCTGCGCTGATCATGCCGAACAAGATGGGCCGGTGCTTCACAGTCATCGCGCGCGTCATGCTTGCCAGTTGCAGCGCCTGCGGTACGTCGAAGTCAACCACCAGCGCGGAATGATGCCCCTGCGCAAGAATTTCCATCGTTTCGGAAACAGAAAAGGAGATGCGATATTCAATCCCCAATTCCGCAAACGCAGAAACCAGCACCTTCACATCGCCAGTACTGCGTGACAGGACCAGCCCGTTGAATTTCATTTCAGCAGCTTAGTGCGGATGCCTAAAAGCGTACAGATAACAGCTGTAATTGAACTCATGTTACCAGTGAGAAATGCGCCGCGAATGCGATCCATTGTGTTGAAACTGCAATGTTTCTAAGCCGCAGGCCTTATCTTCTCGCTGCCAATTTTCTCTGAGAAGAGCTCAATCATGCCTTGATTGAAGGCCGGAATGTCAGATGGCTGTCGGCTGCTGACCCAGTTCCGGTCGCGCACAACCTCTTCGTCCTGCCACTTGCCGCCAGCATTTCGGACATCGTCTTGAATGGTGTGGTAACTCGTCATTGTCCTTCCCTTCACCAATCCTGCTGATATCAGCAGCCACGGTGCATGGCAGATTACGGCAATCGGTTTACCTTGACGGTCCATCTCGCGAACAAATTCCTGCGCGCGTGACTGCACTCGCAATGTGTCGGCAT
>QHZW01000486.1 GCA_003224815.1 Acidobacteriota bacterium
TCCCGACGTGGCGTGTTGCTCCAGTGCTTCAATCATCGAACGAGTTTGCAAAGTCGGGTTGTTGTTATCCATGCCGCTCATACTCGGCATGGGCATCTGGTGACTTGTTTCCTGTGCCACAGACGCGCTGCTAAGAGTTATAGACACAAGCAAATATAAAAGAGAATTGCGCACAGACCGCTCCTGTCGTTAGCTACACAAGTGTGTAAACGGGCAGTGCCGAACCAGCGGCACACTTTGGGAGAGGGGCGGAATTCTTTTCAGATACGAAGAACGGCAGTACTAGGAGGCCGGTCGGGGAACGCTGTACCAGCAGCAGGAACACCGAACAAACGTTCAGTGGCCAGCGTCTGCACAGGAACCGAAGCTGCCAAAAGGGAGAACGTGGAAAGCCGGAAAGTCGTTACTTCACGTACGATTGCAGATTGATGTCCGGCCTGGCAGCATTCGTGATGGGACGAGTCTCGGGAGGGTAGAGGCGCGGGCCGGCGATGTTCTGGACAGCCCGCAGAAGTTTCAGGTGAAGTCGGCGATACTGCTCCGGGAAAAACCGTCGCCACCGCTGCAAGCAGAGAAAGGACGATAATTCCCGTGACCGTTTTCATCGAGCAGCTTTTGCCGACCTGAGGCAACATCACTCCATTCCTGATTAGAAACTAAATCCCACCTGCGCCGTGAACGCTCGTGGTGTGACGTAATGGGTCCCGGTAAACGTTGACAGGAAATTATATAGTGCAACTTTGTTTGTCAGGTTGATGGCCGTCAACTGAAGATTCCATTTGTATTTATCGCCGCGAAAAAGATTGTCATCTCCTACGGACAAATCGAATAGATGACGTGGAGCAATACGTGGCGGATTGTGATCGTCATTTTCGGTACCAGCCGCAGGTATGCTGATCAAGGTTGACCCGTACTGCGACGCCGCGCATGAGCTGGGCAGACCGACTGTTGGCGTTGCGCGCACACCATTGCAGAAGAGGCCCGCTTGAAACTGCTGGTCGGGGCTGAGCGCACTCAGATCAACCGGATTTACACCGTCGCCCACCGGAACTGCACCTGCCACCAGACCGCTGTCGTAACGCCAGTTGAACCCGATCCACGGCCCCTGCTTCCCGATCTGATATTGCAGGTGGGTCGTCTGGTTGAACTTCTCGTCATGGTCGATACGGAACGCCCCAATCACGTCGGGAGCCGCACCGGCCCCACCAAGCTGAGGCGTGAAAAAGCGCGCGGCTACGCTGGAAAAAACCACCAAGGCCGAGAAACCGTGGATGTTTGGCACGCTGATACGACCCGCAACCCCAGGAATTTTCGAGTTATTCCATTCAATCGGGAAAGTGAGCGGGGTGGCTCCGAACACACCGAAGTCATAAGCGTTGTGGGTGTACTTCCAGACGTATTCTCCCGAGAAGACCAGGTACCGCCCAGCAGCCTGTTGCAGACCTATATGAAACTCGTTGCGCCATCCAGGGCTGAATGGAGTCGCCGCATTTGAAATACATGCGAGCAGCGGATTCAGTACTGGATCTGCGCAGCCTGTACTGGAAAGCACCAGATTCTCGTTGAATGGAGTCTCCATAAGCCGCGCATAGGAGGCGCGAAGGACTGTGTTCGTTTTCTTGATGTTGTATGCGATGCCGACGCGGGGCTCTGCTTCGTTGTGCGAAGTCAAGCCATTGTAGAAATCACCGCGCAGGCCCAGATTCACTGACCAGTTCCCCTTCGTGATCGCGTCCTGAGCATACAGCGACAGCAATTTGACATCGGTATGACCGTTGAACGGAAAGAGGCTTCCGCTGCGCGTGAGGTCGTACGGAGCCAAAGTCGTACAAGGAGGAGCGATCGGGTTCCCGCTGGAATCCACGCACGAGTTGCCACTCGAATCGGTCAAGGAATCGAGAAAAGTGGGATCTACAATGCCGAACCGGTTGTCTTCATCGAGAAAGGTCTGCTGATAAGTTCCGCCGACCTTCACGTTGTGAATACCTTTGACCGTTTGGATAGTAATTAAAGTGATCGCGCCGAACAAAAGCACCGAGCGTGAAGACGGTGCTGTTGTTGATGAGCCGGGTCCACGAGGGAGCAATGTTGAATGTCTTGATCTGCGAACGCTGGTCTGCTGGGCCAACAACATTGCCGTTGGGATCAAGTCCGCCGTTAGCAACGACCAGCCCCGACCACGCCGTAGCGTCTTGCGCATCGTACGAGTTCGGTGTTTGGAACCAGGAACGAGTGAATCCCAGATTCAGATGGAGAGAATCGGCGTTGGATAGCTGAAAATCCAAACGGTCAAAAACGTTCTCTTCGTTGCCCTTGGCATGCATCACGGTAAATTCTGGCGGATCCAGAAAGCGTCCGCTGTTCAAGCCGTTGGCCGAAATGAAATTTCCCCAACGCTTGCCTCCATAACCGAGGTCAAAACCTGTATTGGAGGTGCCGAAACTTCCGTATGAGGTGGTTATGGCGCCGTGCGGTGTCGTCATGCCCTGGCCCGAACGGGTTGTGACGTTGATCACAAGACTTGCCTTCTCACCGAATTCCGCCGGAGGCGCACCTGAAATCACTTCCATAGACTGAATCGAATCAAGTGGGATCTGATTTGAAAACACCTTGCTCTGTTGGTCGGTGATCGGCTGTCCATCGACAGAAAACGAATTTTCCGCATGGTCACCCATGCCATGAAAAAGACCGTTGGAATCCGCCGCGACTCCCGGTGATGCCAGCGTGACGAGCGAACTCACGGAAGAGGACTGGCTTTCCAAAGGCAGTTTGTCGAACAAGTTCTTGTCCACGTCAGTGTGAAAGGTTGGGTCGTTTTCCAGCAGGTCTCCACCATTACTCTCAACTGTGACCGTCTCGCTGCTTTGCAGCTTAAGATCAATGGTTAAATCTATAGGCACTACGGAACGGACGTCGACGTCCTGGGTATGGGCCGCGAATCCCTGGCTTCTTGCGACCAAGTGATAGGGATTAAAAGGCACGTTCGGCATCGCAAACCGGCCGCCATTATCAGTGGTAGTTATGCGTTCAAATCCGCTCACCGGATTTCGAATTTCGACGGTCGCGTTGGGAATGACGGCACCGCTGGGATCAACAACTGTGCCCATGACAGTAGTTGAATTTCCTGCGGACTGTGCGAGCGAAAAGATTGATATGCAAATAAAAGAGACGATCAGAAAAGCCGCCCGCAGCGACTTCACGTAAGAAGCCAACATGAATTCCTCCTGAAGAAGGTGGTCTAAGATTTTTGGAGCTTCGGGACGGGGGTTCCTTAGACCAAGGGCGGAGGACGGATGTACAGCGAGGACTTCGGAGCGAATGAAGGAGACGTCTCGGCGAACTCGGCGATCGTTTCCGACGAAATAAGTACGGGCGCCGCATGTCCCACTTCAACTGTTACTGCGCCAGCGTGAGCAAGTGCGCATGTGGGACAGGAGCTATGGGCCGCGTTTGTGCTCGCCGGGTGGACGTGAACTGCACCAATAATTCCGGTCAGCAAAGCAAGCAGAACGCACACTACTCCGACGGCGCGGAACGCAAACGTTCGCTGATGGGAATTCAACTCCATCGAAGTTGCCGAATACTACTTAGATG
>QHZW01000199.1 GCA_003224815.1 Acidobacteriota bacterium
TGAATTGCCTGATGAAGTTCTTCGACATAGCCGAAGGTCTCGAGCATGAGCACATCCACGCCACCTTCAAGCAGCGCCGCAATCTGCTCGCGGAAGGCATCCTGCGCCTCCTGAAACGAAACCTTCCCCAGGGGCTCAATTCGAATGCCGAGCGGCCCCACTGATCCCGCCACCCAGGCGTCAAAACTTTTGGCCGCTTCCTTGGCCAGTTTGGCGCCGGCAAAATTGATGTCATGGACTTTTTCGCGCAGACCATGGCGCTCCAGCCGGAAGCTGTTGCCCCCGAATGTATTGGTTTCAACGATCTCCGCCCCGGCCTGAAGATACTCGTGGTGAATATTGCGAATCAGGTCTGGCTGGGAAAGGTTCAGCTCGTCATAACTTTGATTGATGAAAATGCCTTTTGAGTAGAGAAGCGTCCCCATGGCGCCGTCGCACAGCACCGGAGCGGATTTCAGTCGCGCAAGCAAATCTGCGGGCATTATGTTGAGAATACAGGAGGAGTCTTCAATTTGCATGGAGAGGCTGAGGGCGGCTTTCCTTCGTGCAACTTCGTGTCCTTCGTGGTCGAAATCGTGCACCGGATACTGCACTGAGCGAGAGCGAAGGGCAACTCTTCGTGGTCGAAACCCGAATGGATCCCTCGGTTTAGCCGCGCACAAATCCCCCTCGACTAGACCCGGTTTTGTCGCTAAAATTGATCCTGCAGCATCGAATGCTGCATGCAGGCTCTATCCCGCAATTCGGGAGGGGCACTGGAGGACATCGTGAGTCTCACTCCGATTGGTGTACCGCGCCATAAAGTCACTGTCGCTTCTCTCCGCGATAAAAAGTTTCAACACGAATCTATCACCTGCCTGACCGCATATGACTATTCAAGCGCGCGCCTGATTGATGAGTCGGACATTGACGTTGTGCTGGTGGGCGATTCGCTGGCCATGACCATGCTCGGCCACGAGAATACCCTCTCGCTCACCGTGGACGAGATGCTGCATCACGTGAAAGCCGCACGGCGTGGAACAAAGAACGCGCTGCTCATGGCTGACATGCCATATGGATCTTTTCACGTGAATGCGGAAGAGGCTGTACGCAATGCCACGCGCCTGGTGAAAGAGGGCGGAGCTGAAATGGTGAAAGTTGAAGGCGGCGAGAAACGTGCAGACGTCATTCGGCGCATTATCGACGCCGAGATTCCTGTAGCCGGGCACATCGGACTGACCCCGCAATCGGTCAATCGCATGGGCGGATTCAAAGTCCAGGGAAAATCATTGAGCGACATCGAGCGCCTCATGCGCGACGCCACCGAACTCGACCGCGCTGGAGTGGCGTGTATTTTCCTGGAAGGGATTCCACGTGAAGTGGCAGAGATGATCACGAACGAAGTATCAACTCCGACCATCGGCATCGGAGCCGGCCCTGGCTGCGATGGTCAGGTGCTTGTGTTCCATGACATTCTCAACCCGACTTTTGGCCCCGCGGCGAAGTTCGTGCGCCGATATGGAGATGCCGCTGCAGAAATCACGCACGCCGTCCAGGCATTCCGTGCGGATATTATGTCAAGGCAATACCCATCGGACAATGAGTCTTACCACTTATCGGCGGAGACGCGGCAAGCCCTGGAAACGCTTCTCGAGCGCAAGCGGCTGATGCGCGCTCGACGGCAGATTGCGGCGGTGGAGTAGGGCGTCAGCGGATGATGTGGATTCGCACGTTCAGCTGAAGGTTCTTCCATATCCTTTCAGCTGTATAGATCGGTGCCTGAAGGATGATGCCCAATGCCAAACAAGCTCGATCACCGAGTGAGAGGCCGAAGGTATGGGTCTGAACTGAGAGATTGCCAGTTAGCCTCGCATGCTCCTCGTCGAAAACGACGGTTTCTTTGATGAACCCTGCGGCGTCATTCCAGGCCTCATCAGAATTCCACCCTCCCTTCACCAATTTGGTGTGTGCTTCGGCGACGTTTACGGTGCTGGCAATGGCGCGGGAGAGTAATTGAGGAGTCAGCTTCTCGTGCCCTGGTTCCCTATTCACAATGACGAGGATCGCAGAAGCATCGAGCACAATGCTATTCACGCTTAGCAGCCTCGCGCCGTTCGGCGAGAAATTCGTCAACTAGGGACGTCCCGGGTTTCAGATACTTTCGCGCGTGGCGCTGAGCGCGTGCGATGCGTTGCTTTGTGGTAGTGATCCGGAGTTCATCGTCCTCGAGGCGAAAAACCACTTCATCTCCCGGATTGAGGCCGAGAGCCTTGCGAAAGGCTGCAGGGATGACCACGCGGCCATTTTCATTGATTCGTGCGCGAGCTTCGGAATTCATAGTGAATACCAGCTCATATTATGTCAGAGCTAGAAGAGAATGTCACTTTATTGAATTAGTGGTTTAAATGACAAAGAGTGACACATTATGTTAAATGTGTCACTCTAAATGCTTACTGCGTGCGCGCGATTTGGCCCGCTGCTACTCCGGCCGATCAATCTGCGCTCTCTGCAAGCGGTCGGAATAATCCACGTAAACCGATTTCCACTCAGAGTAGAAATCAATCGCGCCAATTCCGCCTTCACGATGGCCGTTGCCCGTAGCCTTCACGCCACCGAATGGCAAATGCACTTCGGCACCAATCGTCGGGGCGTTGATGTAGGTGATGCCTGCATAGAGGTCGCGCATAGCCGCAAACGCTTTGTTAACGTCGCGGGTGTAGATCGCTGAGGACAGTCCGTACTCGATGTTGTTCGCAATCACGATTGCATCTTCAAAGTTCTCGCACGGTATAACAGAGACGACCGGTCCGAAGATCTCCTCTTGGGCAATGCGCATCTTGGGATCCACGTCGCTGAAGACAGTGGGCTCAAGGAAGTAGCCGTGGTGGAGATCACCTTTGTCAAGGCGGTGTCCGCCGCACATCAGCCGCGCTCCCTCGCTGCGCCCAATCTCGATGTAATCGAGATCGGTCTTGAGTTGACGCTCGTTAACAGCCGGACCCATATCTGTGGTCTCATCCAATCCATTCCCGACCCGCAGCTTGCGCGCGCGTTCGACAAGGCGATCCACAAAGTGGTGATAAACACCTTTTTCGACGATGATGCGGCTGGTTGCGGTGCAGCGCTGTCCAGTCGTGCCGAACGCGCCCCACAGCGCGCCTTCGAGCGCCAGCTCGAGATTGGCATCGTTGAGCACAATCATCGGATTTTTGCCGCCGAGTTCGAGCGAGCAGTGCTTAAAGCTTTTCGCCGCAGCCGTTCCAATTGTGCGGCCAACGGTGCTTGATCCGGTAAACGAGATCGCGCGCACGTCAGGATGCTCCAGCATTGGAGCTCCAGCCTGAGGGCCGAATCCGGAAACAATATTAACCACACCTTTCGGCACACCTGCATCCGTTAGTACACGAACCAGGTTGTAAGTCGAAAGCGGTGTATCCTGCGCGGGCTTAATGACGCAGGTATTGCCGCATACCAAGGCCGGCAGCAATTTCCATGACGGAATCGCCATCGGGAAATTCCACGGAGTGATCATTCCGCAAACGCCAACCGGCGTACGAACAGCCATCGCGAATTTATTTGGCAGCTCTGATGGTGTTGTCGGACCAAAAAGTCGGCGTCCTTCTCCGGCCATGTAGTAGGCGGTGTCGACCGCTTCCTGAACGTCACCGCGAGTTTCTTTTAAGACCTTTCCCATCTCGCGCGTCATGTCGCGGGCGAACTCTTCCTTGCGCTCGGCCAGCATCTCGGCGGCTAGATAAATGATCTCTGCTCGGCGGGGTGCCGGCACCAGCCGCCACTTAACGAAAGCACGCTTCGCCGCATCTACGGCGGCATCTACGTCGGCCTTTACTGATTTCTGGAAAATTCCGACTACGTCGCGAGTGTCAGCGGGATTGCGGTTTTCAAAAGTTTCGCCGCTCGCCGATTCGACCCACTCGCCATCAATAAAATTTCTGTAAACATTGGGGCGAGACGCGTCGCCTTCAATAGTTGATCGGGTGAGGGTATCGGTAGCCACTTGCAGCCTCCTGGAAACCCCTCATGCTAATCCCGCGCCAGAGGTGGAGCAAGCCAGTCACCCCTGCTCGTGCTTCTTGCATCCACGATGAACTCTGAAATTAAGAGTTGGCTACGGTTTTTTCCCTACATACTCGTTTGTCTTGACAGTAAACACGCACAAAGCGGAAAAAGGCGCTAGTGAAACGTAGATTGAGCTCAGGAATAGTTTCTTCAGGGAAGAGTCTGCAGAAGGATATCTCCACGTAAAGACGTCCTCCGCTCAGAAGATCCGAAAGGAGTGTCCGTGAGATCAAGAAATGAATTTTTCGGCATAGTTCGAAGCTCAAAGTATATACCGTGGTTTCTGGTAGTGTGCACATTGACGACGGTCGGCTCGCTTTCGACGCTGGCACAGAACGCAACGATTTTAGGAACAGTGACGGATCCTTCGGGAGCAGCAGTTCCGAACGTGCACATTACAGTTATCGACCTTGATACAAATCAAGCGAACACGTTTGTCACCAACGGTGTGGGGCAATACGTGGCCCCAGAGCTTCCTATTGGGCATTACACGGTTAAGGCAGAAGCCACGAATTTCCAGCTTGCAAACCAGCAGAACATCAGTCTGGGAGTGGGAGATCGCAGACGTATAGATTTCCAGCTCAAGGTGGGCAATGCGCAGCAAACGGTTACTGTGGAGGCGAACACGGTCGCAGTCCAGTCGGATAGCGGTGAGCAAAGTTATCTCATCAACGGCCAGCAGGTGACCCAACTGTCGACCAACGGTCGCAGCATATACACACTGGAGACGCTGACACCCGGGGCATCGAGTCTTCAGCAGGATTTTCAGGTCCCGACATCAGCCGGCGGGGACGCCAATGTAAGTTTTAACGGGCTGCGTGAGGGACACAACCTCTGGCTTATCGACGGGGGAGAGGCTTCGGATCGGGGCGGCGCTGGCGGATCTGACGTAATGCCCTCGATCGATGCGCTTGCTGAGTTCCGCGCTTTGACATCGAACTACAGCGCCGAGTACGGGCTCTCCTCTGCTGGAACTCTGAGTACCGTAGTCAAGTCGGGCACAAAGCAGCTCCATGCCGGAGCCTGGTATTTCGGACGCAACGATGCGCTTGATGCACGCAACTATTTCAATCCGGCTCCGGATCCTGTCGCTGAGTTGCGGTTCCACACTTTTGGTTTCAACATAGGCGGTCCGGTTACTCTTCATCCGCATAGTTCAAACCCGAAGACGTTCTTCTTCTACAACATGGAATGGCGCAGGCTCATTCAGGGGCAAATTCTGAACCAAACCGTGCCGCTGGCGAGCGAATACCCCGATGCTAAAGGCCCGAATACAGGTGCAGCGATTCCGACAACCTCACCAATCCTCGCGCCAGTGGGAGTTGTGGGATGGGGTGCGAACTGTCCCGGCGGAGTTTCTCCTGTGGCGCCCGGAAGTCCATTTCCCGGCAATGTGATTCCATCATGCCTGATCAGCCCGAACGCAACGTCGCTCTTGGGGGCCGGGATCTTTCCTAAGCCCACAAGTGGCAATCAGTTCATCGGAGGCAACAACAATCCGACCAATGTGAAGGAAGAAATCGTTCGCATCGATCACCGGTTCACGGACAAGCTTTCTATCTTCGGGCACTTCATCGCCGACCAGGTATCGCAAACTTACGGCACCACACAGTGGAGCGGCGACAATGTGCCGACCGCCTTTGACGTTTTCGGAAATCCTTCTTATCACGCGGTTGTGCATGCCGCATATATCATTCATCCCAACCTGCTGAACGAAGCTTCGTTCAATTACAACGGCAACCGGATCAACATTTCTCCAAAAGGCGTGTTCACCGCGCCATCGGATTTCACCTTCAATCGAATTTTTGCCGCGAACAGTACGAATGCGCTGAACCGCATTCCGGAAATCCATTTAAACGGGTCTACCGGGACGGATTACACAATCTCGTGGGAGCCATGGAAGAATACCGCCGGCGACTACCAGATTCGTGATGACGTTTCCTGGACTAGAGGACCGCACCAGACCAAGTTCGGCGCGAGTTGGGCGCTTTACAAGAAGGTGCAGGACTACTTTGCCACCACTCAGGGTGGCTTCACTTTTGACGGAACATTCAGCGGCGATGACTTTGCCGATTTTCTTCTGGGTTACGCGCAAAAATACCAGGAGTACGCCATCAAGTCAGCCGGCTACTGGAACAATATTTCTCCTGCCGCCTACATTCAGGACAATTGGCGCGCAACACACCGACTGACTCTTAATCTAGGCCTGCGATGGGACGGAATTCCGCATACCTATGAAGCCAATGGCAACCAATCGAACTTTTATCCAAGCTTGTGGAATCCTGCCAACGCGGCGGTGTTCGCGACCGATCCGGTCACGCTCCAAACCAACTACAGCGCCATTTCTCCCAGCAGCCCGGGGTTGGGCACAAGCCCTGTCGCCGCTCTCAACGGCATTCCGTTCTATCTGAATGGCATCGGAATAAGTGGCAAGAACGGAATTCCTAAAGGCCTGGTCAATGATACCTGGGACGCCTTCGGCCCCGCATTGGATTCGCCTTTGATGTCACTGGCCGCGGCACAACCGTGCTTCGTGGCGGTTTCGGCACAATGTACGAGCGCATCCAGGGCAACGATATGTACGCACGTCAGCGCGCTTGCGGGCGGTGGGGTCATTACTCCCGCAACAGCGATTCCGGTATCTTCGATTGTTGGCCTAAACAGGGAATACAAAGTACCGACGAGCTATCAATTTAGCCTGGGTATTCAGCAGTCTCTGGGCCGTAACGCCGTGTTCTCGGTTTCCTACGTTGGGAACCAGAACCGGTGGCAAAGCTACTCACAAGAATCCGATCTGCCTCCTCAGGGACAGTTGGCTAGTCTTGCCACTACCAAGGCAGGAACCAACGGTGTGCCCTTCAATGGGCTAGTGCAATATCCCGGGTTCAATACCATTCTTTTGAACTTCACAGGATCCAACTCGCACTATAACGGCTTGCAGACTGAGATTCACGGCCGAATGACCCGCGATCTGCAGTTGCAGGCGGCGTACACCTATTCGCAAGCAATCGATCCAACGACGGGAAATCTGGGCGGCGGTGATAGTTTCGATCTTGACCACGTCTCGAATCCGTACGTCGGGTGGAGGTATGACATCGGTCCGTCGCCGTTTGATCGCAGGCACGTTGCCTTTGTGAATTTCGTTTATGACATACCTGTTTTCAAAAACAGTTCGAATCACTTGCTGAAATCCACAATAGGAGGATGGGAATTGTCGGGTATTGTGGTCGCTCAGTCGGGCGCTCCGCTTAATATCGGATGCAATTCCACTTGCGGGCCATCAAGCTTGCCATCTTCGACCGCGAACATCTTCCCAGGAGGGGATGTGCTCAGCCGGCCAAACATAGTCGGACCGATCAGATACCCAAAGACAGTCGATGAATGGTTCGATCCGTCCGCATTCGGAGCCCCGGCACCCGGAACCTGGGGTAATCTCGGCTTTGACGCGTTGCGCGGACCGGCCGCCAGAACTGGAACCTGTCTTTGTTCAAGGAGTTCGTAATTAATGAAGATCGCGGCAGCCGCGTAGAGTTCCGGGCCGAGAGCTTCAACACCTGGAATCACACGCAGTTCGGAGGGCCAGGACAGGGAGGCACGAATACCGCAGGCATCATCACCGATCTTGGATCAAGCAACTTTGGTGCGGTGACGTCCGCCTGGGATCCGCGCGTCTTCCAGCTTGGGTTAAAGGTGATTTACTGAGGCAGCGGCGCAACTTGCTGAAGCCCCGCCTGGCGGGGCTTTTTTGTTTTTGTTGCTGAACGACGCAAGTTGAGGAGGGTTCGCGCATCACGAGGAAATCAGAAGAATTAGAATTCGTACTGCGATGATTACACAGCCGAGCCGATTCATAGTTGGGGTACTTGTCTTAGTGCTGATATCGGCATCAGTCTGGGGACAGATCTCAACCCCGTCCGAAGGCATCGCACTGCAGCAACAGGGAAAGTTTGTGGAGGCAGAGAAGGCTTGGCGGGAGGTTGTTGGTCAGAATCCTAACGACGCGGCGGCATACGCCAGCCTGGGAGTAGTTCTCTCAAAACAGGAAAAGTATGCGCAAGCGGCAACCGCCTACCGAAAGGCCCTTTCTCTCAACCCGCATCTGCCCGGCATTGAACTCAACCTCGGGCTGGCGGAATTCAAACAGGGGCGTTTTAAAGCGGCGATTCCGGCCTTGAAATCAGCTCTCAGTTCGGATCCAGGAAGCAGTCAGGCCAGCATGCTACTTGGGATGAGCTATTACGGGGCGAAGCGCTTCGCCGACGCAAGGAGCATCTTGCAGCCCCTGGCGCAAGCCGACCCGGCCAATCTCGAGCTCGGGCAAGTGCTGGCACAAAGCTGCCTGGGTGCGAAGGACTATTCGTGTGCACAGGTGGAATTTGGGAAGATTCTGGCTCAGAATCCGAGTTCGGCCGCCGCCCACATCCTGATGGGGGAGGCGCTTGATGGCTTGCACGAGACTGACCGGGCCATAGCTGAGTTCAGCGCTGCCGAAATCCTCGAACCGCGACGGCCAGATCTTCACTTCGGCCTCGGCTACCTATATTGGAAATCCCTCGACTATGACAAAGCTGAGCGGGAGTTCGAGGCGGAATTGAACGCGAATCCGAAGAACACTCAAGCCCTTACCTGCCTCGGAGATACAAAACTGAAGCGCAATCAGTTGGAACAGGCCGCGTCATCGCTTGAAAAGGCCATTTCTCTGGGGACCGACGTGCGGCTCGCATACCTCGACATGGGAGAAGTGGAAATTCAGCGGAAACGATACCGGGCAGCTGCAAAAAGCCTCTCCCGGGCGGTGGAGATGGATCCCAGCCAGCCTGACGCTCACTATCGCCTTGGGCGCGTTTACCAGGATATGGGAAACAAAGACATGGCCCAGCAGGAGTTCGCGAAGACGCGCGAGCTTCACCAGAAACAGGACGAGGCGGTCAACCTGAAAATATCGGTCCCGGAGCGGAAATAGACTCGTACCAAGTCACAACCAAGCCGTGACCTCAGTAACCTCGAGTGGCCCGTTTGCCGTTACCATCCTGTACCACCCCTGCAATAATCTTTGCGTAAACCGGGATTAACTCCCGCCCAGAGGATTTAGTGTCCCGCAGGCCCGAAATTCAGATCGCCTGGAAAACCGTGACGTATCGCAGCGTCATGCTGATGATTGCTGCCGTGCTGTCTGTCGTCGCATTCGGCGCGCACCTGGCGTTTCCTGAATTCACTCAGAACACGGTGAAGAGTGCCAGCAACTTCTTCACGAATTTCATGGAGCGGATTGCCGGAACCGGCGATGCTGCCAAACCCGGGAATCAGGTTTCTCAACAGGCGCACATCACCGCGCTTGATGGCACAGTTCGCGTGAAGAAGGCTGGCAGCGATACCTGGGTGCGGGCCGATTACAGTGTTCCGCTCGAAAAGGGAGATGTAATCCAGACCGGGCCCGAAGGCATGGGCGGTGAACGTGAACACGGGCACTGTGGATCTGGCGACCGGCACTTACCTGCAGGGTTCGAGATCGACGGTGATTATGGACGGGGCAACAGCCTCCTTGGCCCCCGAGAGTTCGGCACGGGTGAAGAAGGACCCCAAGGCGCAGCATGACGAAATCCTGATTACGAAGGGCAACGGCACGGTCGAGCGTGGCGGCAAAACCCTGCAGTTGGGCGCGTGGGAAATGGCAAAAATGAAGCCGGACACGCTGGGACTGGAAAAAGTGAAGGAGATTGGGCCCCCGACGCCGATATCCCCGGCCAACATGATGCCGATTTTCGCGGGAGGCGGCGAGTCCAAACCAATCGAATTTTCGTGGACGCCGATGGTAAACGCGAAGGGATACCGGTTGCAGGTTTCGCGAAATCCGTACTTCTCGTCGTTGGCGGTTGATCGGAATGTGACCTCGTCGGCGGTGATGGTTTCCGGCTTGGACGAGGGACCGTATTACTGGATGGTGCAGTCGTTCGATGGCGGCGGAAAGCAGTCGATAGAAAGCGAAAAAAACCGCTTCACGGTCATTGCTAAGGAAAAGGATGCCGGCGCTATAGCGCTGGATCTGGATCCGCTGATTCAGCACGGACACGTGATCGAGTTAACCGGCAAGACCGAAGCCGGCGCCCGGGTGATGGTAAATGGTCACGAAGTCCCGGTCATTGGAGGCGACGGCACGTTTCACTATTTTATGCCGCCCATGCCGACCGGAGAAAGCGTGATCACAATCACGGCACAGAACTCCAAGGGCGGGGTCAATACGCAGCAGGAGAAGGTTGTCATCCAGTGATGTTTACTTGCTTTCAAACCGGCGGCATGCGAACAGTAACTTTATTTGCAGTACGATCTGCGGTATCCAATTACAATGGGTACACAGACCCGGAACAATCTAGTTGTCAGTCGTCAGTGCCCAGGAATCGTCGGGACGACAATTTCGTCACGACCAATAACTGTGCATTGGTGATTTGCCTCGGCCGGTTCTTGCCGGTTGCGAGGAGTGCAACAAACATTCAACTTACAAAGAGAGACGCGGTCAGGTATGTCATCCAATAACGGGTTTCACAACGGCTCCTCGCGCGGCGTTCACAACATGCGGTCGCTGTTCAGCATTTTTTCCAGTGACCTGGCGATTGATCTGGGAACTGCGAACACGCTGGTTTACGCGCGCGGCAAGGGCATTGTAGTCAATGAGCCTTCCATTGTGGCGCTGAACAAGAACACCAACGAAGTCGAGGCCGTCGGGAAAGAAGCCAAAGAGATGCTGGGCCGCACGCCCGGCAACATCGTCGCCATCAAGCCGATGAAGGATGGCGTCATCGCCGACTTCAAAGTCACCGAGAAGATGCTCAACTACTTCATCCAGAAGGCACACAACCGCAAGATGCTGGTGCATCCGCGCATCGTGATCGGCGTGCCTTCTGAGATCACGCAGGTCGAGAAGCGCGCGGTCATGGATTCGGCGTATCGCGCCAAGGCCAGTGAAGTCTATCTCGTGGAACAGGCCATGGTGGCGGCAATCGGCGCCGGACTGCCAATCACTGAGCCTTCGGGCAACATGGTGGTCGATATCGGTGGTGGCACGACCGACATTGCGGTTATCTCGCTCAGCGGCATCGTTTATTCCCGTTCCGTGCGCATGGCCGGTAATCAGATGGATGAAGCCATCATGAATTACCTGAAGCGCAAATATAACCTGCTGGTTGGTGAGCGCACCGCCGAAACGATCAAGATGGAAATTGGTTCAGCGTATCCTCTGGACAAGCCGCTGACCATGGAAATCAAAGGCCGCAACCTGATCGAGGGCGTGCCGAAAACAATTACCGTTGATGACAGCGAAATTCGTGAG
>QHZW01000487.1 GCA_003224815.1 Acidobacteriota bacterium
TGCTTCGTCTCTACGTCGTACATTTGCACTTCGTTGGTAGGCCCTTTTTTCGAAAAGCCGCCGACCACATAGATGTAGCGGTCGTGATAAACGCCGACTGCGGCGTCATGCACGGAGGTGGGCAAGTCGGGTGCGCGATACCAGTGCAGCCCAATGGGGTCGTAAACCGAGACATCGCCCACGATCGCCTGCAGCCCTGTCTTGTCGGGCACAAAGCCCCCGAGCACGAAGACTTGATCGCGGACCGAAACCGCAGACGCGCCCAGGCGTCCCGATCCCGGCACCGCGCGGACCGTTGTCCACTTGTTGTATTTCACATTGAAGGCATTCACGGTATTGGTGATGGAGTTCCAGGCTTTGTCAGGCCCGAGGCCCATGAGCGAATAAACCAGGTCCTGCCCTTGAACATGTACCGAGGTGACGGCATTGTTAGTAACGGGCGCCGGAAGCGGCTGCAGTTCCTCAGCGGCACAAATGCCGCCCGCGAGTGCAATTGCGGCGAGAGATGAAATGAAGAACGATGTTTTAAGAAGCAAGCCTTTTTTCATGAAAGTCCAAAATACCACGAGGAAAGGCAGAGCATTGCGCGGGGAGCGACGCCGCCAAGCCGTCGTTACGAGCTGTGGAGTCCTTGCGCTCGAACAGGTTCTGGACTCCTTTGCGCTTGATTGCTTGAGAAGATGACTCGCCCGCGAGTGGGTTGAGCAGCCGATGGTGCCGTCGAGAATTGTTATAATTTCGTATCCGCAGGCGGCGCTATCGTCTAGGGGTTAGGACGGAAGATTCTCAATCTTCAAACCCGGGTTCGATTCCCGGTAGCGCTACCAACTCTCTTTCAATCACTTACAGCATTTCCTGACACGGTTGCCTTAGGCGACTGTGGCCACTTTTGTGGCCAGCTTTTGCACAGCTTCCACAGGCTTCGTTGACAACTGGTTCCGCCGCTCGATCGCTTCCCTGATCTGCTGCACATTAGAGTGGGTGTAGATGCGTGTGGTATTCACCGACCCATGCCCCATAGCATCCATCACCGCCATCAGGTTACCTGTGCCCTCCATCGCATCGGTGGAGAAGCGATGACGCGCACAGTACAGAACCACAGACTCAGGAACGCCCGCCAACCGTTTGGCTTCGAGCCATTGCTTTGAAACCTCACGATCGGTGATATAGCCGGACCGGGCTCGTTTCGAGGGGAAGATCCATCCTTCGTTCACGCCTTCCTTGCGATCCTGCAGTGCTACGTTAACGCGCTCGGTTAGCGGAACGTAACGCCGGGATTTTCGGGACTTGCCGCGGGGGTTGAAGATCAACCCTTTGTCCCAATGGATATTTTCCCAGCGCATGCGGAAGATCTCGCCTGGACGAAGCCCGGAATCCAGCATGATCAACAGCACGGTTCGAAACGGTTCCCAACCCACTCGCGACTTTCTGCCTTTCCCGGTAAGACGCGGGCCTGCGGTAACCGTCAGCAACCGCTGCTCCATCCACGGCTCAATCAACTCTTCCCGCCCCTGCTCCTCGACAAGTTTGACAATCGGGACGGTAGAGAGCAGCTGCCACTCTTGCGCCTTTTTCAGCATCCGCCGAAGGATGCGTAGAGCGTTGTTGATCACGCTCGTCACTGATCCCCATCTCGCACAAGGGATAAAGCCGGATCTTCCGCCTTTCCTCCGGTAGCGACTGCAGCCATTCAAAAAAGCGGTTCGAGAAGCCGGCCAGGGTAGGAACTTTTCTGCCCCATGGCAAACGGCCGTCTTCCAGTAACCGCGCGAGCGCCAGCGCCTCCACCTTCTTGGCTTCCGTCTGCCGGGAAGTCTTGCAACTCCCGCGGTAGCGTCCGCCATTCCAGCGAAATGCGAAGTGCCATGTGTTTCCTCGTTTAAAGAGCGACACGCTTTTCCTCCATTGTCGCTCTCGCTTTTGAGACACGCAGGTTGCGCAAGATGAATTTCTCCAGCGCAACAGCATCATATCTCACCAGGCGACCGAGTTTTATGTAATCGGGTCCTTCTCCACAGGCACGCCAGTAGCGAAGTGTATTAACGCTGACGCTCAACCGTCTGGAAACTCCGTGCTCGTCTAAAAGTTGGCGGGTCGGCTGGTGAGTGTTCAAGACACGCTCGCTCGCGCGCAAGCGCGCTATGGTGGAGTTCAAACGACCGTCTTGCAGGTCGCCTGGCTGGGGGAACTGCTTTACTGCCGCGGAATTCATACTTCACCTCACGAAAATCAGGGGAGGAAATCTCACTATGGTAGAGCTATATATCACTATCATATTCGTTTTGTCCAGCGAAAAGACGGGGGCCTTTCGCTGGTCCGCTCCTCTGCCTGCTGTGGTTCGTTACGCGGCAGGGCCTCCGCCGTCGCGAGGTTTTTGCGGATCAGTTTGTCTGAATCGAACTTAATCAAAGACAACAAGAGCCAACAAAGATCAACAACTCAGGGTGGGGAGGAATTGGTCACGGCACAACAAAAATCAACAAACATCAACACAAATCAACAGAGTCAGCAAAAGTCAGCAAAATTATCGCCGGTCGCCGGGGCAGTCAGCAAAAGTCAGCAAAAGTCAGCACTTTTTGCTCCGTTTTGTAAACAGGGTGCAGTGCTCCTCTGAGCCAACAGCGCTATTGGAACATAAAGGAGTGTGTCACAGTAGGCCGGGAACGAGTTACAAATTTCTCTTGCCAATTGACTTATAGTGTGGCATATATCTCTACCATGGTGACACGATCTTGTCACAGTGGCGAGGAGGTTCGGCGATGCCTTTGCGAGGTCTTAGGCTCTCGGATGATCTAAAAACACGATTGGAGCAGGCCCAGAAGTTGCGAGGCTACAAGTCAGTCAATGCCTTCATTGTGGAAGCGATCGAGGAAAAGTTTCAGCGAATCGACGCGGTCGAGTCCGTGTCGGAGTCGGAGGCGCGAATCGCCGCCGATTTCAGTCGGATCGTGCGAGAAGTCCGTTCCGTCCACAATACCCAGCAGGCTCAGTACGCGCTGCTGGATGCTTTGACCAAGTACGTATCAACGTGCGTGGTAGAGCCTCCGCAAGATCTGCTCGTCTCGGCCAGGGCGCGGGGCAAACTGCGCTACGAGAAGCTCGTGCGCGAGGCTGCAAAGACCATAACCGGGGAATGCGAGAATCTCCTCTTAGAGAGCGTAGCCAGTGCAGACTAGCGACAAAGAACGACCATTTCGGCTGCGGCCTCGTCGTCCGCCATCCGCCTCGGGTCAACGGAAACGTCCGTGGGCGAGCGGCCTGAGGACTCTCTTGCGGATTGTCCGGATGAGCGGCTACCGCAAAAAGATGAGTGGCGGCTACTCCAGAAGCAGCCGGCGGCAGCCAATGAGCCAGCGGTGTGCTGTGCGAGTGACGTATTCACGGAACAAGAACGCGGGCCAATGGAAAGCACACGGCTACTATCTGGCACGCGAGAGGGCGACCGAGAGGGCGGAGAAGAACGCTGCCGGTTTCAGCCGCTCCGAGAGGGGTGTTGA
>QHZW01000484.1 GCA_003224815.1 Acidobacteriota bacterium
GTCTGTGCGATCAGAGACGGTACTGGCGCAATGCTCAGAAAATCGCACACGCGTTGGAGTTCAGTCGAGGGTTGAGAGACCAAATCCTCGTACCGGAGGAGCAGAAATCGCGGGGTATCTAGGCGGGCCCCGATCCAACTCCCAACATTTTCTGCCCATGTGCCCCAATTATTTGAAACGCTCCCGCTCACGAAATCTTGCACGAAAGACTGCAAAGGATAATTGTCAGGAACGTGGTCATATTTTCTTTGAAAGTGGTAGTAAGAAACCACCACGTCTCGGGGGTCGCGCACTACGTAGATGACGTTTTGATAACGGTGATCGAAATATTCGTGAGTCTTGATAACACGTGGGCGAGAGATGTTCTTCAAATAGCGATTGGACTGGGCCTCGGCATCGGGAACCATGCGCTCAATATTCAGGAAGGTGGCAGGTTCCGCAGGATGCAGGAGATTGGGCAACAGAAATCTCGTCCAGGTATTCCCCGAATGCGGATAAGAAACGATGAACGTATCATCGGGGAAAACGGCCAGATTGCGGCCCGCAGGGTCAAGACCTAACGCATTCCGCACCACAAATTTTGCGCCATAAAACATAGGTGGTTTCTTGAATTGTAAAATGTTCGCAGGCTATTGATGCACGAGAGGGGGTTGGTGTTCCTCAGAATTAACGGCCACTCCTGGAGAAGGAGGGACGGACGTAGACCGCGCGTAAAGCCTTCGTCCTAACACAAAGGCGCGACCCAGATGAAAGAAACGAAAAACCCGCGGAGCGGCTTTCAACGCCAATGCGGAAATCTTTAGCTTCCAAGTGTTCTTCAGTGCCAATGCGCGTTCGGCAGCCAACCTTGCCTCAGCGTAATCTTCTCTTTCAATGCACTCCTTCAGCTTTTCAACCAAATACTCCGCTTCGGCCCGTTCGACCATGTCTCTAACAATCTGGCGCTGTTCTTCAGACAAGTCCATGGTGGAAACAGACTTCTGATAGACCCGAATCAGGTCCTGAATCATGGCCGTACGGTTGGCGGACAGACCCGCACTATTCATACGGTGATACACCGGGGCATCAGGATGAAAATTCATTCGGACCCCGCGATAAGCCAGACGGAGCCACATGTCGAAGTCTTCGCAGCGAACAAAGCTTTCATCGAACAAGCCTGCGCTCACGATTGCTGCACGAGAAACGACGGTGCTGGAGGTGCTGATCGCCGACTCTTCCGAGAGTAAAGATTCCAGAGACACGCGTGCAGCCTGAGGCTGAAGTTGAAAGGCATGGGTGTATGGCTTCTCGTCTTTGATCAGAACGCAATCGCAATACGCAAGTTCCAGGCCAGGCTGTTGCTCGAGCATCCTAATCTGCATAGCCAGGTGTTCCGGCGCCCAGTAATCGTCGCCATCCAGAAAAGCTACATACTTTCCCTGGGCACGCCGAATTCCCGTGTTTCGGGCGCCGGCCGGGCCCTTGCTGGCGTGCTTCAGGTACAAGATCCGTGATTGAAATGGACTTAGAGCGGCTTCCAAAGCTGGAGTGTCAGGCGAGCCGTCATTCACAATGATAATTTCCAAATTGGTGAACGACTGATCCAAAAGTGACTGAATCGCTTGCGCAATGTATTGAGCACAGTTATAGGCGGGAATGACGACGCTAACGAGGGGGCGAGTTGAACAAGACCCTGGGCCATGATGCAGCTGATCCAGGTCGCCGACGGTATTCACGTTTGTACCCAATCCGAACTCTCTCATCTAATTGCCGTATCAATTCGATAGTGCAAGTGCAGCCGCGTAACCCTGTGGCGCAGCAATGGAAAAGATGCTCCATCGAAGCGCCTCGGCGGGATCTGGCCGGGTCACTAATTTGACTGTGCCATCTGCCTGAACATCCAGTACATCGAAAGCTGAAAGTGGAAACGAAAGACCATCCCCGCGCGCTTTGAGCCAGGCTCAGCAATCTCGTTGATTTCTATGTCGTGACGAATTTTTTCGATGTCCACGCCGATCTTTCGCCGTTGACTGATAGCAATCAATAGCGTCCCATTGCTATGCGACAGATTGAATTCAAAGCCGCCTGACGATGTGGCAAGACCGGGTTTCCCGTAGGCTGAATACGCGAAAAGCAGTTCCGCGGGGGATGCACCCAGGTACGACGCTAGCAGTATTCTTAACATACCTCGGCCAAAAAGAAAATTGCGACGATCATCCACGAAGCGGAACCGCATCATCCGTGCAAGCTCGTCTACGGACAATAACTTACGAAACGCGGGTTCGTCGAAAGCGGTCTGGAGGGGACCTGCATACCAGATATGGACTTCATCAGCCCCCAATGCATGCGGTTCCGCGGCCATGGCATCGGACGAGCACTCATAGGTGACGATGCGAGGCTCCGCCGGTCGAAGAGGAGTCAATCCCGCACGGTCCGACATTACTGGATCAGGGCACGACAATGGAATACATCTCCTCCATCGTAGTCTTAATGCGACACAGCGGTAACATCCGCTGATTCCGGTTCATTCCTAAAATGCGAGGTCTTCGGCAAGTCAGGACGAAGTCTCCTTAATGTCTTCGATAACGCTGCTGCGAGTTCGCGCACGTAAGGTTCGCGCAGAAGCAGCAGGTGTCTTCCATGAGGGACTAACTCTGTGGTAACGCCCGAGGTCGTCCGAGATCCCCACCCCAGCAGTGGATCGGGACGATAGTAGAACGGCTGCTTGGGTATCTTGAAAACGGTAATTGTGCTGCGAACTTGAGCAGGAACAAAATTCTCTCCCGGCCAGTATGTCTGGATCCATTCGCTTTTAAGCGGAGCGGACTTGGATCCGGTCCACCACTTCAGCCGGTTGCGCACGGCCTTCTGGACTGCCGCCATCCGGGAACTCCAGGGCTGGCTCGATAACCGTCGCATCTTGTCGTAATAGTAATAGATCTTCCAGAGTGAACGGTTCTGGGTGTTCTCTACGACCCAAGTGTCGATGATCGCGAGTAAATCGACAGTTTCGCCTTCTGATTCAAGAATGCGGGTCATCTCGAAAGCGATTCGCGCGCCTTCACAGGTGCCGCCGATGTAATAAGGACCATGCGGCTGTATCGTCCGC
>QHZW01000200.1 GCA_003224815.1 Acidobacteriota bacterium
GGACTATTTTTTATCTCCAGCCTTCTTCTGGCCATTTTTTATGGTGCCGCTCTAGCCAATGTAATCCGCGGTGTCCCTTTGGGCGAAGACGGCTACTTCTTTCTGCCGCTATGGACCAATTGGCGCGTCGGACCTACACCCGGAATTCTTGATTGGTATACGCTCATCGGCGGGTTGGTTGCGCTGATCGCGCTATCGCTTCACGGAGCTTTGTATCTCGCAGTGAAGACTGAAGGGGCTCTGCAACAACGATCCAGAACAGCCGCGCGGATTTTTTGGATCGCTGTGCTCGCGCTGACCGTGGTTAGCCTGCCAGCTTCGGTCATTGCTCGTCCTGATACTCTGGACAACTATCGTGCATACCCGATTCTGCTGGCGATCCCGGTTGTAGTCCTGCTGTCCCTGTCCGGAATTTGGTATTTCTCCGGAAAGTCCGACGACCGCAGGGCATTCGCCAGTTCGTGCACTTATCTGACCGTGATGCTGGTCGGAGCTGGAATTGCCTTGTACCCTCGTCTTCTGCCTTCGAGCAACGACGCTACCCGCGATATCACCATTCAGAAGGCGCTTTCCGGCCCGCACACTCTTCGCGTTGGACTGGTCTGGTGGGCATTCGGTATGTGTCTAGCTGTGATGTATTTCGTAATCGTTTATCGCATGTTCAAGGGGAAAGTCTCGCTGACGAGTGGGGGTTATGAGCATTAGGACCGGTCGGACGAATGAAAACAGCTTTGTCCAGACACATCTCAGCTCAATGTCCTGAAGGCTATTTCCGCAAATTCGAAGGAATCGAAACTAGCTCCTAGCCAAGCCACCGCCGACCAAAAAGACGAGGAACCAGGATTCCCACTCTTCTCCCCGTTTAGTTTCATCCAGGCGATCAGCATATCTATATAGCAACTGGCGACAGTTCTCGCAGTCGAAAATCTGCTTGCGCGAACTCCGCCGAGTCGAAGGGATTTCGTGGCGGTCATGGCATTCGGACCAGGGCCGCAAGTCAGTACCGTTGCGATCAGGTTCATCCCAGGTGGTCGGCAATCGGACACTGAGCGCCAGTTTTCCGGCAAGAGAATTGATGAATCGCGCGACCGCTGCCGTGCGAAGCACTGCCGAAATTATGGTCCAATTATGGTCCAGTAATTGTTTCTGAATACGCCAAAACCGCTTTTGGAGACACCCGCGACGCGTAGTTTCAATCAATTACAACCAAATTGTTCACTATGACGGCGGAGGCCATTTTGCGAACATTCGGTCGCTGGATTTCCAGGCTGCCTGCCTGTCCGCTAGCTGTCCAATATCGATTCCTAGCGGTTCCTTACAATGACTTCGAGCGCCACCCGCGTCTTGTAAGTTGTTGAAGTTCCGATCCTAGCTGGGCTCATAACCCAAAGGTCGGTGGTTCAAATCCACCTCCCGCAACCAAAAATCTTTTCTGGTTCACGATATTCCCCAACAGTTACCCTCTGTGTAATTTCCTCGCTCAGGCATCGATTTTCGGCGAACTCGGATGCACTCCGCAAATAGATAGGTTTTGAATCTCTGTCACTGCCTCTCTCATCTTTTCCACTTAGTGATTTCGCATAACCCACCCCCAGATATTTCTGCCGCAGCAACAGTATTTCCAGGATTTCCTTATGTTTGAAAGCATTCTTTGCCAAGTCACCGAATACGATTCCGAGGTGATTGAGTCTCTTATCGAGCTGGCTGTTGAGATTGCACGTGAAGGGCGTGAAGGCCGACGCATCGGTACCCTGTTCACGGTTGGAGATGAACAGGCGGTGTTGGCAAGATCGCGGCCGCTCATTCTTGACCCACTGAGCGGACATCCTGAATCGGTGCGCCACGTGAGCAACTCCAATCTTCGCGGCACGATTAAAGAACTTGCGCAGCTCGACGGCGCATTTGTGGTCAGCCGAGATGGCGTAGTGCTTTCTGCTTGTCGCTATCTAGATGCGCTCACATCTGACATCGACATGCCTCTGGGCCTCGGCAGCAGGCACATTGCGGCAGCAAATATGAGCGCCGTGACACGCGCCGTCACTATTGTGGTTTCTGAAAGTTCGGTCGTGCGCCTCTTCTGTCACGGAAAGCTGGTCGGCGAAATTATTCCCGAACTCTGGATGATCGACCGCGCCGTGCAGCTTCGCGGGCCTGTGAAGAAAGAAACGTACGGCGAGTCGACCGTGCTGACCCCTAACCAGAGCCGCGTCTCAACGGCTCGCTAATCATTTATCCTCTTCAGAACGAAAAGCGAGAGTTTTGATGCCGAAGCCAGTATTGTTGAGCGTTGATGACGATTCCGATGTTTTGCGTGCGATTGAACGAGATCTGCGCTCGCAGTATGGCGCGGAGTACCGCGTCATGGGCAGCGACTCTCCAAGCGGTGCGCTGGATATTCTCAAGCAACTCAAAGTCCGCAATGACAATGTTGCACTTCTGCTGGCTGACCAGCGAATGCCGAACATGGATGGAGTCGAGTTTCTCCAAGAGGCCATGCGCATTTATCCCGAGGCGAAAAGGGCGCTCCTCACCGCGTACGCGGATACAAACGCGGCCATCAGTGCGATCAATGATGCGGGAATTAACTACTTTTTTCTGAAGCCATGGGATCCGCCGACGGAGCATCTATATCCGCAACTGGACGACATGCTGGACGACTGGCAGGCATCGTACAAGCCTTCGTTCGAGGGCATAAGAGTTCTGGGAACACGCTGGTCGCCAAAGTCTTACGAACTCCGCGATTTCCTCGCACGCAATCACGTTCCTTATCAATGGATCGATGTTGAACTCAGCGCAAACGACCCGGAAACGAAAAGGCTGCTCGAAGTTCTTGGCCCGGAAGTTGCAAACCTTCCCGTCGTTCTTTTTCCGGACGGCACTAAATTACTCGAAACTCTTCCGGCGCAAGTGGCCCAGAAAGTGGGCTTGCGCACACGCGCGCAGACCTCTTTCTATGATCTCGCAATCGTGGGTGGTGGCCCGGCAGGCCTCGCCGCTGCGGTTTACGGAGGATCTGGCCCGGCGCGCGGTCGTGCAAGCAAAACGCTTTGGCGTCGAAATTCTCGCTCCGCAGGAAGTTGTGTCGGCACGGGTAGAGGGGCCCTACCGAATATTGAAATTGGCCGACGATAGCGAACTCTCTTGTCATGCATTGATGATTGCCACCGGAGTTCAGTGGAAGCGGCTGAAAGCTCCGGGGGTGGACCGTCTGCAAGGCGCCGGCGTGTACTACGGCGGCGGCGCCACCGAAGCTCTGTCGTGCAAAGGCGAAGTTATCTATATTGTCGGCGGCGCAAATTCTGCCGGACAAGCCGCAATGAACTTTGCCAAATATGCAGAACGCGTTTTCATCCTGGTCCGTGGCAGTTCGCTCGCAAGCAGCATGTCGCAGTACCTCATCGATCAGATTGAGCAAATGCCTAACATCCAAATATGGACACACGCCAGCGTGGCCGAGGTTCACGGCGAATCGCATCTGGAAGAAGTATCTGTCCTGTGTTCTGACACTAATAAGGTGGAACGCGTTCCCGCCAGTGCAATGTTTATTTTTATCGGCGCTTTGCCGCGCACCGATTGGCTCAATGATGTGATCGAACGAGATGAACGTGGTTTTATTCTGACCGGTCCTGATCTCATTCGGGACGGTAAGCGCCCCAAAGGATGGACGCCCAATAGAGATCCATTTCTCCTCGAAACTAATATTCCCGGAATTTTCGCGGTCGGCGACGTGCGTCACGGTTCTGTAAAACGCGTCGCCTCTGGCGTTGGGGAAGGCTCGGTCGCGGTGCAATTCATCCATCAGTACCTGAGCAAAGTTTAATGATTCAGAAAACGGATTTACTCCATGTTCCGGTCTTCGCTGATCTGCCTAACGACCAGATTGCGTGGTTCCTGAGCCAGTGCCAGGAGCAGATCGTAAAGCCGGGCGACACATACATCCACGCCGGCGATCCCGCCGAAAACATGTTCGTAATTCTGGAAGGTGAATTCCAGGCGCGCGGCGAGATCAATGGAGAGGCGTTTGCCTTTCCCGTCAAGGCAGGAGAGGTGACAGGCCTTCTTCCTTTTTCCCGCATGAAGAAAACGCCCGTGACCGGTCGCGCGATGACGAACGGGCGCCTGCTTCGGTTTTCCTCGTCGCATTTTCCTGAACTGGTGCAGAAAATGCCCGAGCTTGCGACCCGGCTGGTCGGGCTTATGTCCGACAGGATTCGCGAAACCACGCGCTTCGAGCAGCAGCGCGACCGGCTTGCTTCTTTAGGAAAACTTTCCGCTGGCCTGGCGCACGAACTCAACAACCCGGCATCGGCTGCCAAACGCGCCGCCGGCCAGCTGCGTCAGATTTTGAAAAGAATAAAAGATGCCAGTCACGAACTGGGTCGCCGTGACCTCACTCGGGAGCAGAAAGTTGAAATCGAAAATCTCGAAACATCGCTGGTGCAGAAAGATGAACCTCCCCCGGATGCTCTCGCCGCAAGCGACATAGAAGAGCAGATTGATTCTCTCTTACGCAGTCACGGGCAGAATGATCTCTGGCAGCTCTCGGTGGATTTAGCGCGGCGTGGAGTGAAACCTGCAGCGCTGGAATCTTTATTCGCGAACCTGGAACCAGAAACCGCTCGCGCCGCACTCATCAGGCTTGCGGCCTCGATCGAAGTTGCGAATTTATTGAACGAGATTGAAAGCAGCGCCGCGCGCATTTCCGATCTCGTTCTTGCCATTAAGGAATACACATACATGGACCAGTCGCCGATCCAGAACGTGGACGTGATCAAGAGCCTGGAAAATACGCTGACGATCCTGAATCACAAGCTGAAAAGAGGCGTCGAAGTAAAGCGGGACTACCAGCAGGTCCCGCTGCTGGTCAACTCATTCGGCAGTGAGCTCAGCCAGGTCTGGACCGTCGTGGTTGAAATTGGGGACAACGGCCCGGGAATTCCAGCCGAAGTCGAGGCCCACATTTTCGAACCTTTCTTCACCACCAAGGGAGTCGGGCAGGGAACAGGGCTTGGGCTGGACACAGTCCAGCGAATCGTAAGAAAACACAGGGGAAATGTTCAGGTTGATTCTCAACCGGGAGATACGCGCTTTCAAGTCTGGCTGCCGCTGTCGGAAGCCGCTGGCTAAAGGGCAATTGAGACCAATCGCAAAGTTTATCAAGCTTGTTTTTACTTTCCAAATGCTTTGAATCACGGCTTTTCCCTCCTTTTTCGACCAAGAAAGCGATAATCCTGCATTGCGACATTCACTATTGTGGTTAGGTTGCCAAAATCTTGTTTCGAGGAACCCAGAATTTGCTTGACAAAGGTTTACGATGACGGGCAAACTTCGGGCGTTCCAGTTTAGAAAATCGTTTTGCCGGAGGAGGCCCGACCATGACAAGAATGGTGAGGCTGCTGCTTTGCGTTTCTCTCTTCGCTTTCTTTGCCAGTGCTTCGTGGGCACAGGGCATCTTCGCAACCTTGACGGGCGTCGTCACCGATCCGTCCCAATCTGTTGTTGCCGGTGCGAAAGTCACTCTTCGCAATATTGAATCAGGTTCCGCCCGCGAGACTGTAACGAATGGTAACGGTTTTTACACCTTCGCTTCAGTGCCAGTAGGCACCTACTCCGTCACGGTTGAGGCCGCCGGTTTTAAGACACATAAGGAAGACGCGGTTCGGTTAGGTGGCGGCGAGCAGCGCAACGTGAACATTCCGCTTGCGGTCGGCGGCAGCACAGAGACGGTGGAAGTCAGTGGCGTGCAGGACTTCACGGTCGCCGCGGTGGACACCGGCGAGAAGTCGTTCACCCTCGAGACAAAAGAGCTGCAGAATTTCACTCAGGTCGGGAGCAACGCGGCCGAGTACATCAAGATCGTGCCCGGATTCGGCATCAACAACGGGACGAGCAATAAAGCCGCCTATCGGGGAACCGTTGTTGGAATCAATGCGAACGGCGACGGCGGCGACAGTCAGAGTCCGCTGAACAACAATTTCTCCTACAACGGTCTCCCGACAAACTCGCTCGACATTACGTTGGACGGCGCTCATGTGTCCGACCCGGGATGCAACTGCGATACTCCGGTGAATCCGAACTCGGATTTCCTGCAGGAATTCAAGGTCCTCACGTCCAACTTTAGTGCCGAAGAACAGAAGGGGCCGGTTGTCATAACTTCCGTGACAAAGTCCGGGGGCACAACCTATCACGGCAGCGCGTTCTTTTCCGCTCGCAACCATGCTCTGAATGCCAATGACTGGTTGAATAATTTCAGCGGGATTAAGCAGCCCGCCAATTCCTTTTATTATCCCGGCGGTACGTTTGGCGGTCCAGTTCCCAAGCTGAAGAACAAAGTCTTCTTCTGGACCGGTTTTGAGTATTTCCATCAGACACTGGACACTGGCCTGCTTAGAGCGACGGTTCCGTGCGCCAGCATGCTCGGCGGTGACTTTTCAGACGCCTCGATTCATGGCTGCGAGGGTGCTCAAACTACGAACATAGCTAACGGGAAGGCCCCGGGTCTTGTCAGTACAAATCCCAACTGGACGAGCAAGAACGGTAGCAACACTACTCTTGCAGTTTGCTCGGGCATGCCCGATGGCACCTGCATCGATCCAAACATGCTTGCTCTGGCGAAGTTGTACCCCGCGGCAAATGCGGACCCGAACTCGAACGGCGGATTCAACTACGTCCAATCACAGATATTCAACCAGAACAATCGTCAATGGGCCATTCGCGGCGACTGGAACATTAGTGATAACACCAAAGTGTTCGTTCGCTACAACTATCAGCGCGAAATTCAGTTGTTCCCGGTAGGCCTCTGGTGGCGGAATGGCGACCAGGTCCCGTATCCAACTCCGATTCAAGGTAAAAACAAGTCGGATTCGTGGTCCGGAACGATCACCCACGTTTTCAGCCCAACCATGACAAACGAGACTGTCATGGCATACACGTTTGTCGGGTTTCCCAACGTGTTCGCCGATCCCAAGAAAGTTGACCGCGCGAATGTCGGATATGGCTATGCCGGTGTTTTCGGCAACGGTGTAAGCCAGATTCCCTCATTTGGGAATTCCGGTGAAGCGGCGCTGGTATTCAACCCTGGTGGCTTTGAAGCGGGTGGGGCATCGGCTGGTCTGTATGCGGACAAGTGGATGCCGAGCATAAGTGATACGGTCACCAAGGTTGTAGGGACGCACACCTTGAAGGCTGGATTCTTCTACGAGTGGATTCGCAACGCTCAGCCTGCGAACAACAATACCAACGGAAACCTGTCGGTTTCACAGGGCAACACATTTTCGTTTGGAAACGAATATGCCGATCTACTGACCGGCAACCTCAATAGCTACAACGAAGCAAATTTCAACCGGCTCAATGACATTTCCTATAACACCTGGGAGTTCTTCGGGCAGGATTCCTGGAAAGCGAGCAGGAAGCTGACCCTTGAGTTCGGAATGCGGTTCACCCACTTCACACCCTGGCTTGACGACGAAAACTTCGGATATTCTATTTTCGATGTGTCGCAGTACCAGCCGAGCTGCGCTGCTGCGCCAACGTTCTGCGGCTTCGCCTGGCACGCGAGAGACAAATCTGTTCCGCTCGGAGGGTTCCCGACTAGAGCGCTGTTGTATCAGCCCCGGCTTGGAGTTGCGTACGACATCTTCGGAACCGGTAATACAGTTCTTCGCGGCGGTTGGGGACGCTTCTACTACCACTCCGGCCAGTTCACCAGCGGTCTCGATGCCTCTGCTGGTGCAGCGCAAGCCAATTTGAGTCCAGGCACGTGGGTCGGAGGGGCTGGTTGTCCGACGAATCCCTCTGGCGGGTCGTTTTTCTTCGCATCATATCTCTCTTGTGTGAACGTGGCGGCTAGCCCGGCATCGCCGGCCGCGGTCGACTCCAAGGATGACAAACAGCCATTTACCGATAGCTGGAGCTTTACGGTTTCGCAGCGGACGCCTTGGCAAAGCCGGTTGGAAGTCGCGTACGTTGGAAATCGCAGCCGCGATCTGGCCAACAGCGGTGGATTCGGCAGCAACCTCAACCTGGTTCCGGTGGGGGCGATTACGGCGGCTTTCAACGCCGGCGACCCACATGCCGTCAATCCGTCAACGGCCGATCCCAAATTCTTCCGTCCTTTGAACGATCCCACGACGGGAGATGGTTACGGCGATGTCAACCAAAACACAAACAACGCATACGCGAACTACAACTCCTTGCAGGTAACCTGGGGCCGCCACGCGGGCCGGTATACCATGCAGGCGAACTACACCTGGCAGAAAGCTCTCGGAATTCTTCTCAACAATGCCAATACTCAGTCAAACGGATCGATTTCGATCAATCCATTCAATCTGAGAGCGAACTATGGGTTGCAGCCGACAGATCGCCGTCAGCTCTTCAACTACGCCTACTCAATCGATCTTGGAAACCCAATGCACGCACATGGAGTCCTTGAGGGAGTTACTGGTGGATGGCAGCTCTCCGGAATCCTGCAACTGCAGAGTGGTGCCAACATTACCGAAGGTGGTTTCTACAATTCCAGTACCAATTACCACATGTCGCTCAATGGAGCCATTATTCCGGGTTCGGTAAGCGCGCAAAATCCGAACGGAATAACGATCAACAACCAATCCATCCTCGGGACCAATGCTGTGCAACTCAACCCAATCGTGACCTGCAATCCGAACTCAGGGCTAGGGCCACATCAATTTGTCAATGGAAACTGCTTCGCAGTGCCAACAACCGTAGGACAAAACGGGCCAACGCTCCTGCCGGTTTCGTACGGTCCGGCATACTTTAATTGGGACATGGCGATCTTCAAGAACTTTAAGATAAGCGAGTCGAAGACCCTCCAGTTCCGAATGAACGGATACAACTTCCTGAACCATGCATTGTGGTCGTTCCCGGATGCTTCAAACCTGACTCTCCAATTTACTCAGGATCCGGTTACCGGTGCTATCACGCAAACCAATCCAAACTTCGGCAAGACTACTGTCAGACAAGGTTCGCGATCAGTGGAATTTGCAGTGAAGTTCTACTTCTAGCCTGCAGGTTTGGCTTTGAACATGGGATGGCTTCGGCCATCCCATTATTTTTTCTTGTAAACTGACCAGTAACGACTCAGCTGTTCTATGTCCAAGCCCACCTCTTCGCTTCTCACGCTTTTGGCATGCTCTTTGATACTTGGGGCGCACATGAGCGCCCAAAATCCGCAGACGCTCGTTCAGGATGCCATGGCGAAGCAGCGAGCCGGCGATCTTGAAGGCGCGGTTCCGGAATATCGCGAATTCTTGAAGCTCCATCCCGAAGCCACGGCGATTCACTCAAACCTCGGCGCGGCACTGGCTGGCCTGGGACGATTCGAAGAAGCCATCCGCGAGTACAAGATCGCCCTTAGGCAAGCGCCTCGCCTCCCCGGCGCAAGGCTCAACCTTGCGCTGGCGTACTACAAGATGGGCCGAATCTCCGACGCTGCCACCCAACTGGTGAGAGTTCACGCCGAAGATCCAGCGAATCTGCAATCCGCCTTGCTGCTCGGCGATTGCTATTTGCGCATGGGCCACAACAAAGAAGTGATTCGCGTGCTCGATCCGGAAGAGAAGAAGCATCCTGACGACATGGCGATCGCGTACATGCTCGGCACCGCGCTCATCCGGGACAAGCAGGTCGAGCGTGGGCAGGTTCTGGTTGACCAGATTCTGCGCAACGGCGCCTCCGCCGAAGCACACCTGATGCTGGGCAGCGCAAAGATGAACGTGCAAGATGTCGCCGGCGCCCGCGATGAGTTTGCAAAAGCCGTGAGGCTGAATCCGAATTTGCCGGAAGTGCACGTGCTGTACGCTCAGGCTCTACATCTGACCGGAGACGCGGATCAATCCAACAAAGAATTTAGGTCCGAGTTGGCAATCAACCCCTTTAGCTTCGAAGCGAACCTGCAATTGGGCGTTGAAGCGCGCGAAGAACGAAATCTGGACGAAGCAAATCAGTATTTCTCGCGGGCGTTGGCGACCAGGCCTGGGGACCCGGGTGTGCGATATCAATTGGCGCTCATCGCCCTTGCCCAGGGCAAAACCGAGGACGCGCGCCGCGGACTGGAGTCTCTGGTGAAGGAATCACCTCAATTCACTGAGGCCCACGTCTCGCTCTCGATGGTTTATTACCGGCTCAAGAGGCCGGAGGACGGCAAGCGCGAGCACGATATCGTTCAGAAGCTGACAGCGGAAGCGCAGGCCAAACAGCCGGGTGTCAGGCCAGACGAAACGAAGAGCCCGGAGAAGGCCACCAAAGCACAAACCAGACAGCCGAAGCCGAAGACCCAGCCCTCGTCCACTCCCGAGTAGAGATGAACATCACCCGACGACAATGGATGTGGCTGGCGTCATCATTCGGTGCAGCCACGGTGCTCGGCGGCAAGCGCGCCTGGGCTGAGCCGGCGCCGCTCTTCGTCGAAATTCCATCCTCGACCAGCGGTATTCAATGGGTACACGAGAATGCCATGTCGCCGAGCCGCTATTTGCCTGAAGCGCTCGGCCCCGGCTGCGCTTTTCTTGATTTCGACAATGACGGCTGGATGGATATTTTCCTGGTCAACAGCGGCCCCAGCGACTTCTGGAAACCCACGAAGCCCGTCCGCAACGCACTCTACAAAAATAATCGCGACGGTACCTTCACAGACGTCACCGAAAAGGCAGGTGTAGGCGGAGCCGCTTTCGGCATGGGCGTGGCAGTGGGCGATTATGACAACGACGGATGGCCGGATATTTTCGTGACGGCTTACGGCCGCTGCACTCTTTATAAGAACAATCGCGACGGAACTTTCACCGACGTTACGGAGAAGGCTGGCGTCGCCACTCCCGGCTGGACCACCAGTGCCGTGTGGTTTGACTATGACAACGATGGCAAACTCGATCTCTTCGTTTGCAGCTTCGTCGACTACACCGGAGTGAAGAAGCTGGAGTGCGGCAACAATCAAATCGGGCGGAATTACTACTGCGTGCCGCGTGTGTTCAGCCCCAGCGCAAGCTTCCTTTATCACAATAACGGTGACGGTACCTTCAAGGAAGTCAGCAAGGGAACAGCCATTGCAGCCGCGCTCGGCAAAGGTTTGGGCGTAGTCGCGACTGACATCAACAATGACGGATACACGGATCTTTTCGTCGCCAACGACACCGTCCAGAATTTTCTTTTCGTTAACCGCGGGCCATCAGCAAACGGAGGATGGAAGTGGGACGAGACCGCTCTACAGGCGGGCGTGGGGTTCAGCGAGAGCGGACGTCCCCGCTCCGGTATGGGGGTTGATGCCGCCGATCTGGAAAATCGAGGCTGGCAGGATCTCTTCGTCGCCAACGTGGACCACGAGTTTTACTCCGTGTATCAGAACAATAGAGACGAGACCTTCCGCGATGTGGCTCAGGCCAATGGCGTGGCGCATGCCACGCGTCTACTGAGTGGCTGGGGATTGAAATATTTCGACTACGACAATGACGGGGCGGTGGATCTGTTCCTCGCCAACGGTCATCCCGACGACATGATCGACAGTTACTCCATGCAAGTGAAATACAAAGAACCGCTGTTGCTGTTTCATCAAGGAGAGGACCACAAACTCCACGACGTCAGCGATCAGGCTGGCCCTGCGTTCCACGAATATTGGGCAGCGCGGGGCCTTGCTGTCGGCGACTTTGATAACG
>QHZW01000485.1 GCA_003224815.1 Acidobacteriota bacterium
TAGTTTTTGGAAGTGACCAAGCCATCGAACAATTGTCGTTTCTTCAAACTGATCGGTATCATATTCGACCCGAAGCAGCAGCCCCTCGTCCGTCTCAAATGCAAACCACGACATATCGAAGATCGACGTGCCGGGATGCACCGCCTCGCGCTGCACCTTGAGTCGCGAAGCTTCAAAGGATGCACGGGGTACGTTCTGGAGCCCGAACAAAACCTGGAAAATTGGGTTATAGCTCAGGCTGCGCTCGGGTTGCAGTTCTTCGACAACTTTCTCGAACGGGATTTCCTGGTGGGCGTAGCCATCGAGCGCCGTCTGCCGTACGCGCGCCAACAATTCGCGGAAAGTTGGCTCGCCTGAAAGATCCGTTCGCATCGCCAGCGTGTTGATGAAGAATCCAATCAAAGACTCGGTTTCGGAATAATTGCGTCCCGCAACTGTTGACCCGACGACAATGTCTTCCTGCCCCGAATACCGCGAAAGCAGCAACTGGAAGGCCGAGAGCAAGGTCATGAACAGCGTTGCATCTTCGGCTTGACTCAACTCGTGCAAGCGGTCAAGAAGCTTCTGCGAGATTGTGTACGTGACGATTGCGGCGTGATGTGCCTCCACGGCAGGCCGCGGTCGGTCGGTGGGAAGTTCCAGGACGGGTGGGGCTCCGGCAAGTTGCTTCTTCCAATAGGCGATTTTTGCGTCTAGAACCTCGCCCTGGATCCATTGCCGCTGCCAGATGGCGAAATCGGAATATTGAACCGCGAGTTCGGGCAATGGTGACGGACGGTCATTCGTGAAGGCCTCGTAAATGACCGCCATTTCTCGAGCAAGCAAAGTCCCTGACCACCCGTCACCAACGATGTGATGAAGAATGATTACGAGCACGTGCTCGTCTTCAGCTAATTGAAGCAAGCTGACGCGCAACAGTGGGCCCTTTGAAAGATCGAACGGTTGCAGGGCCTGCTCACGAGCAAAGCGCTTAATTTCATCTTCCCTTGCCTCGGGGGACAGGCCGGTGCGAACGGTAACGGGAAGCGGCAATTCTAATTTCGGCACGATCAACTGGACAGGCTGGCCCTCGTCATTGCGAAAGATCGTGCGCAGCGATTCATGCCGTCGTACGATTTCATTCATCGTCTTCCGTAGCGCGCCGAGATCCAGAGGGCCCCACATCCGGTACATGGCAGAAATGTTGTAAAGAGAATTTCCGGGCTCAAGTTGATCGATAAACCACAGCCGCTGCTGCGCATAGGAAAGAGGTATCGCGCCTTTATGCGCTATCGGTTTCAGTGGCGGGACAGGGCTCTTGTTGCTGGCATTTCGCGCCTCTATGAGCAATTGTGCGAACCTTGCAATAGTCGGCGCGTCAAACATGGCGCGCAACGGCATCTCCACATTCAACGATTCCCGTACGCGCGCAATCAGTTGAACGGCCAGGAGCGAGTGTCCGCCGAGCGCAAAAAAGTTGTCATGAATTCCAGGACGATCAACCCTGAGCAGCCGCGACCACATACCTGCAAGCAACTCTTCGGTTGGATTGCGCGGCGGCTCATATTGCGTCTGTCCCGATATGCGCCGTGTCTCGGTGGATTCGATTGAGCGCGTGATCGCCTCCACTGTGGAGAGCCGCGTAGCAATATCGGTGAAGTGATTTTTGAACGTTGATTGTATTTTCGCCACAGACGCTGAGCCAAAATCGAAGGCCCAGTAATGCGACAGGAAGTGTGGAACCTGCTCTGGGCCGGAAGGAAGCTGTGCAACTGTGACGATCATCTATCCGCATGTCGGCTATGTGCTGCGACTCGAGCGGCATTCCGGACGCGAGTGCGCTCTCAACAGATTCCTTTGAGTTTGTTCCAACCAGGCACAGTATTTTTCCCGACTGTTGTTGCGCGATCAAGAATTCCTGCACCGCTCGATATGGCTCACCGACCTTCTTCGACGCCAATTGCGCAGAATTCCAGAGCGTCTGGTCGCAATCAGCCACAATCACCTGGTACGGCGCGCTGCGCAATACGCAAATCCGGCGCGCGATCATGGTGGCGAGCGCATTGAAAAACGGCGTGGTGTAAGGAATGTGCCCGACACGCCAGGCATACTCATCCGTGTATTTCTCTACAGGGTAGAGTTGCAGCAGTTCGGAGGCAGCGACTAGAGAAACGCCTTTGATTCCGGTTAATTGTGAGGAAAGTGAAGACTGCACACGTTCACAGATGCCCAATGAATCCGGTCGATTGCTCACTCCGGAAGAAGGCGGGCAGATGCAAATCACGTAGGGAGCATTGGACCGCTGTGCAGCCGAACGCAGCGCTTTGGTAAGTTCATTTGCCGAGGCCTGCAATTGCTCTTCATTCAACTGTTGGTCAGAAGCTTCCGACGCGACCAGGTCCTCGACGCGCAAC
>QHZW01000221.1:0-6000 GCA_003224815.1 Acidobacteriota bacterium
AGTCCCGAACCAGAAAATCTCCCGGGCCGAGCTTATCCAGAACATCTTTGTCTAAGGTCCGATCGATCGAGTTCCAGCCCTGGATGGTACGCGGGAAAGAGGACAGCGACGGACGCAGGGGAATGATCTCGGCGCCGTTGCGAGCTTGCAGCAACAGGGCAGTGCCGGTGAGCAGCACTGCGGCAACCAGGAATCTCCAATGCGTTTTCATGCTGAAACCTCAGCGGAGCGCCCAAAGACCTTGATGAACTGGTGGAACATAAATAAGGTAAGCAAGGAGAACACGAACATGAGCCAGCCCGAGAACTCGTGAAAAAATCCCTGTGCCTTGTCAGGATCCCAATACTGTACGAGCAGGCCAGTCCCGACGATTCGCAATCCGTTTGCGGCTACAGCAATCGGAATCGAGGCCAGGGCCAAAAGGACCCGGAGTCGAATTCGTTTTTCCATCAGATATCCATACATGATTGCCAGCGTAGTCAATGACAGCAGCGAACGGATGCCGCTGCATGCGTCGGCAACTTCAAGCGGCATGGCAGGAAGATTGATCACGTTGCCTTCGCGAAAAACGGGAACCCCCAAATACGGCAGCAGCCATGCGGAAAGCTTGGAGGCGAGCACCTGCAACGGCAAAGTGATCTCGTTGAACACAATTGCCGGAATAGGAATCATTAGGACCAGAAAGATCAGCGGAAATAAGACAACTCGAAGTGTAAGCCAGCCACGCAGAAAGACGACGATGCCGGCTGCCAGCAACAAGAGAGAAATCCGGGAGATGAACAACTCGGCGCCAAATACGCCCAGGAGTAATGTGATAAGCGACAAAAAGATGAGGGGAAGTCCCCAGTTCGAAGGCGCCCCCTGGATTCTGCGCAATTGCTCACGATCTTCCCACAGGACATAAGTAGCGAAGGCCGGGACGAAAAATCCATGAGAAAAGTTGGGGTCGGCCCACCACTGGGCGACGAGTTTCACCAGAATCGGAGCGTATAGCCAACCAATTAGTGCCAGGAGCACTGCCGCGCGCCAGGCCTGCGGTCGCTTCCACCAGGGGATGAACTCCTGCTTGGAAAGCGAAACAGCCTGTGCGAGTTGAGGCATTATGTTTGTCGGTTCCCGCAAATCGGTATAAGTGCAATTTAACAGCCGATTCACTGTTCCAATGTCAATGAAAGTGGCATTGAAAATCTGGAGTTTACCCCTCATGTCCGTTGAGCTGGCGGCTATGGTTGGGGCATTGTTCCTCCCAAAGGACAATTAGTTTCCACTTCGTAAGAATGTGTGTCTCATCCATCTTGCCTAAATCGTTACCTATTTTTCAATGATTTAGGTGAACATTGCGGCAAAAAGGACGAAAGTTATCTACTTGCGGTTACTCAAAAATGAGAAAAGTTTTTCTCTTTTGTGAGACGGGTTATAGTGGGCTGCTACTAGAGTAAAAGGCGGAAAGTCATCGTAAATAGTTGAAGATAAAGCACTATACAATTTTTTAGACTCGGAGCTGCATTCCCACAGCGTCTGGCCCAAACCGTGCAACCTGGAGTTGGCTGACTAAAACCGCGAATCCTGGTTCCCCCCAAACCGCTCGCGAAATCAAGCATGGATAATTTTTTCCAGCCAGGCCAGGCTACGCCCGCACCGGGGGAGAGTGAATTCCCCGGGGTTCCCCTGATCGATGCGGCCAGCCCCAGCATGCGTGCCGTGGTCACAGTGATCCGCGAGTTAGCGCATAACTCCGTCCCGGTGCTGCTGATCGGCGAGCACGGGACCGGAAAACAGTCCATTGCGCAGCAGATCCACCGCAACTCAGATGGGCCGGATGAAAACTTCTACGTCAAGACTTGCCGTGACCTGACGCCGGAATTTCTTACCCCCAGCGCGGGCTCTGCCAAGGCAACCCTGTATCTGGATGAAGTCAGTGACCTAAGTGCGCCATGTCAGAAAGAGCTCTCGGAATTTTTGGCCAAACAGGGCACGAATGGATCCACTCGTATAGCGGCGCGGGTTATTTGCGGCAACTCGCGCGACTTGGAAACCGATGTTCGGGCAGGCAGTTTTCGAGAAGACCTCTACTATCGCTTGAGCGGAGTTTGTCTGCGAATTCCGCCGTTACGTCAGCGCCGTGAAGACATTCCGCAACTCATAGCATTTTTTCTTGAGCGTTATACGTCGACATATCGCTGCGAGTTTCCATCCCTCAGTCCCTCCACTCAGCAACTTTTTACTGAATATTCGTGGCCAGGCAATCTTCCGCAGCTTGAGGCTGCGGTGCGGGCGATCGTTGCGCTAGGTAGCGAGTCGGTGGCAATGGCGGGGTTGCGTTCGATGTTGACCAAGCCAGACGGCAAAACGAATGGCGAGAAGGTTTCGCTGAAGGAAGCGTCACGCGCGGCTTCGCGCGAGGCGGAAAAAGAATTGATTCTTAAGGTGTTAAACCGGACGCGCTGGAACCGCCGCCGCGCTGCCCAAGAGTTACAGATCAGTTACAAAGCTTTGCTGTACAAACTCAAACAGATTGGTTACGGCGAATATGGAGCGTCGTAGCCGCGGAGAAAACATGAAGCGCATCCTCATGGTCCTGACAACGTTGCTGTTATGCGGATTGCTCGCAGGGGCCCAGAATTCCGGTGACAAGGAGGCACCGAAAGAACCGCAATCTCAGAGCAACGCCAGCTACGTTATTGGCCCGGATGATCAGCTGCACGTATCAGTATGGAAGGAACCTGACCTAACCAACACGATGCCGGTACGCGCGGACGGAATGATCTCGCTTCCATTGTTGAATGACGTTCAAGCAGCCGGTCTGACGCCCATGCAACTGGCCGCGTCCATCAGTGAAAAGCTGAAGAAGTACATCACTGATCCGCACGTAACCGTTGAAGTCACACAGATGAACAGCCAGCGAATCTATGTGACCGGAGAAGTGCTGCACCCGGGCGCGATGAATCGGACGCCGGATATGACCGTGCTGCAGGCCCTAGCCACGGCGGGGTTCACACAGTTTGCCAATACCAAAGGCATTTACGTTCTGCGCACCGAGGGCGGCAAGCAAACCAAGATCCCCGTCAATTACAAGAAGCTGGTGAAGGGCGACAACATGCAACAGAACGTAGTACTCAAGCCAGGAGACACAATTGTCGTCCCGTAGGATCTTCATGACAGCATCGACTCACAAAGTGCAAGTCGCTCTGCTATGTGCGACGATCACATTCAGCGCGACTGTGTGGGCGCAAAACGACTCCTCCGATCAGGCTGGAGCGGCTCCACCGGCAGCGACTACGCCAGCCGAGATAAACGCGGAGAACCCGCCACTTTCCGGCCTGGATGCTCCTTCGGCTGAACCAGCCTATGGAGGCCGCAGCTATCTTTTGCCTGGAATTCAATTGAGCGAGTCTGCTAATTCGAATTTCAACGGCAACACAGGGAATAATACCCATGTGGCCGCGGTCAGCCGCGGACTGGGCTCTCTTGATCTGCAAAAAATCTGGAAGCGTTCGCAGCTCGGTCTAGACTACATCGCAGGTGGAGCCTTTTATTTGGGCACACATTCGCCGGGTCAGACGCGCGCCTACCAGGTCCACACATTTGCGGTCAACGAGCGCATCCTGTGGCGGACAGGGCAGCTGGCGATCCGGGATTCTTTTGACTACCTCCCCGAGGGGACCTTCGGATTCGGTTCCTTCGGCGGCTCAGGAGGTTTTGGCTCAGCGCTGGGCGGCGGTTCGATACCGGGGGTTGGAGGGGGAACAGGTATGGGCGGCGGCCTGGGTGGCGGAACGCCTCCTGGACTGGTGGGCAGCCCTGGAACATTCGGGTCTGTTGGGCTTCAACCGCGAATCGACAATACCTCGGTAATTGACGTTGTGCAGCAGCTTTCGCCGCGCAGTTCCTTCACCATCGCCGGCGGGTACGATTTCACGAACTTTCTCGACAAATCGCAATCGCGCTTCAATCTGATCAACAGCCAGCAATTCAATGGGCAGATTGGGTTCAACCATTTGTTGAGCAAGAAAGACCAAGTTGGACTGCTGTACGCATTTCAGGATTTTCACTTTCCAAACGCGAGCAGCGGAACCGTTACGGCGCATGTCTGGCACGTACTTTATGGCCACCGCATCACCGGACGGCTTAACTTCACTGCGGCCGGCGGCCCACAGTTGCTGATTTTACATAGCCCGTTGTTTGGAGAAACAAAGCGGGTCTCGGGAAACGGCTCAGTCACTCTGCACTACACGTTCTCGTCGCGCACAAGCGGGCAAATTTTATATCAGCGCTTCGTCACACCTGGATCGGGGTTCTACGCTGGGTCCAATACCGATGCCGCCCGGGTCTCATTGAATCGTCTGATGGGGCGTCACTGGAATGCGGCTGTGGATAGCGGTTATTCGCACAACAGCTCATTGCAAACGAACCTGCTTACGGCGGGACTTCATTCGAGCAGTTACGGCTACTGGTATGCGGGCGGATCACTACGCCGGCAGATCGGGCAGCATTTCGGCGCGTTCATGAGTTACCAATTTAACCATTTTGGTTCGGCCAGTTGCACGATGGCAACTGGATCGCCTAGTCCTTGTGGGCAAGGGATTCAACAGCATACTGGCACAATTGGGATTGACTGGCATCCACGTCCGATCCGCTTGGACTAAGTTTTCGGCCGGCCAAGGGCCGACAGAACGGGAATATACATGATTGAGAATCGCGAACTGACCATGGACGATTACGCGGCAATGCTGCGGCGTCGCTTGAAGATCATCTTGATACCGGCGCTGCTGGCGCCAATCGTAGGGTTTGCTGTGTCCTACGCCTTTGCGCCGAAGTATACGTCGCAATCCACGATTCTTATCGAGGGGCAGAAAGTCCCCGAAGGGTATGTTGCGCCCGTGGTGACGCAAGATTTGAGCAACCGCATCGCAACCCTCGAGCAGCGAACGCTTAGCGCTGAACACTTGAGACCGGTGATCGACAACCTCAAGCTGGCACAAGGTAATGCCGTGGAGTCCAAGATTGATGAAATTCGCGATAACGTACACATCGATCCGGTGCAGTCGGTCAGCATCTCTCCAAATGGCGGGCCGAAGCGAACTACTCAAGGGGACGTGCCAGGGTTCCTTTTGAAATACACGGCCAGAACCGCGCGCGAAGCGCAGGCGGTTTGCGCCGGGTTGTCGGAAATTATGATCCGGGAAAATTTGAAAGACCGGGCAGCGGCTGCGCAGAACACGACTGATTTTCTGAGCCGTCAGGTGGAAGAGGACAAACGCAAGCTCGACGAACAGGACAGCAGACTGGCCAATTTCAAGAAGCAGTACATCGGGCAGCTTCCGGGCCAGGAAGATAGCAACCTCAAAATGCTGATGGCTTTGAATTCGCAACTGGACGCTTCAACCCAAGCCCTGAATCGCGCGCAGCAAGACAAAGCGTATGCCGAATCGATGCTGGCCCAGCAGATTGCGGCATGGAAATCGTCACAAAGTGCCTCGAACCCACAGAGTCTTCAGCAACAGTTGTCATCCTTGCAATCGCAATTAGTAACTTTGCAGTCGCGCTACACCGAAGATTATCCGGAAGTGGTGAAGACAAAACGCGACATCGCTGAACTCCAGCGTCAGCTGAATGACATCAATAATGCCCCTGCACCAACAAGCGCGAACAGCGACAAAGGAAACCTGCAGGAGCCTCCGGAGATTCGCCAGTTGCGGCTGCAGATCCATCAGTTGCAGGACCAGATATTAACTTCAACACGCGACCAGCAAAGGATTCAGGAGTCAATCAAAGTATTTCAAGGGCGGGTGGCGCTCAGCCCCACAGTGGAACAGCAGTACACGCAACTGACGCGCGATAACGAGACGATGCAGAAGCTCTACGACGACGATCTTGCCAAGAAGCGGGCATCAGAAAAGCAGACAGCCATGGAGCTCGAGCAGCAAGGTGAACAGATGCGGATACTAAACCCTGCTGATCTGCCGTCTTCTCCAAGCTTTCCGAATCGCTTGCTGTTTG
>QHZW01000221.1:6076-8762 GCA_003224815.1 Acidobacteriota bacterium
AGATTGTCGAGGTTTAGGCGAGCATGTACAAGGAATTTTTCGGCCTTCGGGCGAACCCGTTCAACGTCAATCCGGATCCGCGTTATCTGTTTCTGACGCGGCACACGGAGGAGGCGCTCGCGTGCCTGACCTACGGTATTCAGAGCCGTAAAGGCTTCGTGCTGCTGACCGGCGAAGTGGGAACGGGCAAGACCACGCTCATCAATAAATTGCTCGAATGGCTGCGGGCACAGCAGGTGCCCACGGCATTCATCTTCAATTCGCGGATGAACGTTCCTCAGTTTCTCGATTACATGATGGCGGATTTCGGCATACCGTGTGACACACGCTCGAAGAGCCAGATTCTGATGCGGCTTTACAACTGGCTGCTGGAGCGGTACCGGTCGGGCGAAACCGCGGTCTTGATCGTGGATGAAGCGCAGAACCTCGGGGACGAGGTCCTGGAAGAGATTCGGATGCTGACGAATCTCGAAACGTTCACCGAGAAGCTGCTGCAGATTGTTCTGGTCGGACAAACGGAGCTGGAACAGAAGTTGAAGCAGCCGAATCTGCGCCAGCTGCGGCAACGCTTGACGCTTCGGTCGAAAACGCATCCGCTGACCCTTGAAGAAACACGGGCCTACATTCAACAGCGGCTGCGGATTGCGGGTGCAAATGGCCAGCCGATTTTCGACGGGGAATCGCTTGCCAGCATTCATCGGTATTCGAGTGGTATTCCCAGAGTTGTGAATTTGATTTGCGAGCATTGCCTGGTCAGCGCGTTTGTAGATCAGCAGAAGATGGTGAGTGCCGGCATTGTTGACGCCGTCGCCCGCGATTTTGATCTTGGCGACAACCACGGAGCGCCGGTTGTAGTTCCGCCTCCCGCCCCCGATAAATTTGATCTGGTCGATGCACTGAAAACGTTGTCCAACCTGGCTGAACGACTGAAGGAACCCGAGTCCAAGGAAGGGAAATTATGAGCCGCATTCACGAAGCGCTGAAAAAAGCAGAGCAGGAACGGGCGATGTTGCATCCTAGCCAGAGGGTAGAAATGCCAGCGGTTCTGGAAACGCCCGAAATGCCTGCGGGAGCGGTTGCCGGAGCAGTGGGCCGCGGCATTCCTGGCATGGCGACCGGGATGGAAGCCCTGATGACACGCAGCCGCGAGACGCGATGGAGTCCTGATCCGAAGAAAATGCTTTTCTTCGGCACAGAGGAGCATGCCTCGGGAATGGAAGAGTTCCGGACGTTGCGCAGCCGACTGTATCAGGCCAGAGAGAAGCAGCCACTTTCGAAGTTGCTGATCACCAGTGCTCTGCCAAAAGAGGGAAAGTCGTTCACGACCGCCAACCTTGGGCAGGTGATGGTACGGCAGCACGGACGCCGGGTATTGCTGATCGATGCCGACCTACGCAATCCGCAGCTGCATAATCAGTTCGGCGCCGAGATTGGGCCAGGACTGGGAGATTATCTCCGCGATGAAGCGGATGAATACTCGATCATTCAGCGTGGGTCGATGGAGAACCTCTTTCTAATCCCAGCGGGCCGCATTAGTCCGAATCCGGCGGAGATGCTGTCTAATGGCCGCATCAAGACTCTGCTGCATCGCTTAGAACCGTTGTTTGACTGGATCATCATCGATTCGCCGCCAGCTGTGCCGGTTGCAGACGCCGCCATGCTGGCCAACCATTGTGATGGTGTTCTGCTGGTTGTTCGCTCGAACAGCACGCCCATAGATGCAGCGCGCAGAGCGCGGGCTGAATTCACCGGGCGAAATGTTGTGGGAGTCGTTTTGAACGGCATTACCGCCGAAATGTCGCCGTACATGCAGTACTACTATTCCGCTTACTCACCGAACGTTAGAACTGAGGACAAGAACTAAGGGAGAGCGCTTGATCCGCCTGTTCAATGTTTATTACCCGATCCGGACGCTCGTCCTGTTCGGTGGTGAGGCCCTCCTGGTACTCACGTCGTTTCTGATTGCGGCCGTGTGGCAGCATCCGGAAGACAGTTACGTGGTGCTGAACTACGAGGGCGGGTACTACAAGATCATTGTCGCGACGGTTGCCGTACTTATTTTTTCGCACCTTTTTGACCTATATGAGCCGGCGCGTCTGAACGCGAGAGGCGAGCTCTACTTCCGCTTGTTGCTTGTTCCCGGGGTTCTAGCCCTCACAATTGCGGCTGTGGGATACATCTTTCCGCGCGTGCTACTGGGAAACAACTCGGTCGTGTTGGGCCTATTGCTGGTAACTATGGCGCTGTTTGGTTGGCGCATGATGTACGCATGGCTCGTTCAGCAGCCGTATCTGCGGGAACGAGTGTACGTGCTCGGCATGGGAGAACGAGCGCAGAGGCTGGTCAACGGGCTACGCTCGCGCACGGAATTGGGAGTTGAAGTGATCGGCTGGAGCGGCAATGTCGAGGGTGCAATTACGCGCGAGGCGATCGCGGCCCACCTGATGGAATTGATGCCGTCACACCGAGTACACAGGGTCATCGTGGCGATGTCGGACCGTCGCGGCACGCTGCCAGTATTGGAGATGCTGCAGCTGCGCCTGAATGGAATCAAGATTGAGGAAGCAACTTCATGGTTGGAGAAAATCTCGGGGCGAATCGAAGTTGACAATTTATATCCGAGCTGGCTGATTTTTGCCGATGGATTCCGATTCAGCGCCAGCTTTCTGGTACTACGGCGGATCTT
>QHZW01000222.1 GCA_003224815.1 Acidobacteriota bacterium
AAATTCATCACCGTACTGTCACCGCCAAACTCAGGTTGTTTCGCATCATGTCGGTCATGCGCTCCGCCACTGCCTCCACTTGTCGGGCAAGTGGACGGCCGGCGTGAACCCGGCGGTGGAAACCGGCTGCGCGGAAACTGTAAAGTTTCCTGATGCACGTAACTCCGGAAGGCTCTGCATTTGTTCTCGAATGCGCGCCGCCATCACTTCTGCGCCCGCACTGTCCGTGGAAGCAGCGACGAAGAAGGTTTGCTCCGGGCCTGCGGCAGCCATCGGCGGCAGCACTAAATCACGGCCCGGCTGCACACAATGCCCCAGTAACTCCAGACTCTGACGGCAAACTTCTTTCCAGCTGGCTCGGGGCGGCTTCGCATTCGGGCGCAAGTCAACCCGGACCAACATCAGCCTGTCACGCAGCTTTCCATCGCTCGTTATGACCGGCATGAGCAGCTTTTCCAAGAGATAAAGCGGCAGGGTGAAGGAGAAGGTGCTGCCATTCCCTGGGTCGCTCGCCACCCAGACTTGCCCGCCATGCAGGTTGACCAGTTCTTTGCTGATGTAGAGGCCGAGACCGAGCCCTTTTCTACCGCCGTCAATGGCGTCAGACTCCTGATAAAGAGGCTCGAAGATCAGCGCTCGCGCTTGCGGCGCAATTCCGCATCCGGTATCGGCGACTGAGACGAACACAAAGTCTGGATCCGCCTGCACCCGAGCCGCTTGTACTGTGACCTTGCCGTTTTCGGGAGTGAACTTGATGCCATTGTCGATCAGGTTAATCAGCACTTCCAGAATGCGGTCGGGATCGCCATGGACGTACGGAATGTCGTCGTCAACATTGATTTCCAGTGCAACTCGTTTCTCGTCGGCAATGGCTTGCATCATGGCGACGGCCGCACGCATGAGATCGGAAATTGCGACGCAGCGTCGTTCAATACGGATCTTTCCGGACTCAGCGCGCGACGCTTCGAGCAGGTCGCGCACCATGGCACCCAATTGGTTCACGCTGCGGAAAACTGTATTCAGGTGCTCGCGCTGTTCAGGATTGATTTCGCCGGCAAGCCCATCCAACAGGATGGTCACAAACTGGTGAATGCAGGTCAGAGGCGTGCGCAGTTCGTGCGAAACATGCGAAAGGAAGCGGTTTTTGAACTCGAGCTGCTGCTTGCGGCTCATCTCTAGCGAACGCAGCAGCGCCTGGCGCTCCATGGCATGGCGCATGGCGCGGTCCAGTTCACCGCGTGCAAGCGCCCCTTTCACCAAATAATCCTGAGCGCCCTGATGCAAAGCCTTAACTGCTAAGGCTTCGTCATCCTGTCCGGAAAGAATGACTACAGGTACGTCCGGAGCCTTTGCCAGAACTTTGCGGAACGTCTCCGCTCCCTGGCTGTCGGGGAGGTTCAGGTCGAGCAGCACTACCGATGGCCGCATTTCGCATTTCGCTGATTGAAGCCAGGCCGTCTGAGAGCCGCTGCGCGCAACTCACGTCTACCGGTGAAGAGCTTTCGACCAGACGAAGACGGATTAAGTCAGCATCGCCGGGGTTGTCTTCGATAAGCAGCACGCGGGTAGAGCGTTCGCTCATTGCATCTCCTTGCGCGGCAGAATTGCCAGGCTCAGCCAGAAATCCGCCATGAATTGCACCGCCGCCGCATACTCGGGAAAGTTTCCCGGCTTACTGACAAAGCAGTTCGCGCCGTCCGCATAGCTACGGTTTACGTCAGAAGTCGCCTGCGAGGTGGTAAAGATCACCACCGGAATGCGGGTGAACTGCGGATCATTTTTCAGCTCCGACAAAACTTCACGGCCGTCCTTTCGTGGAAGATTGAGATCAAGCAGGATCAGGTCCGGCTCCGGCGCTTGTGCATATTTGCCCTGCCGCCGCAAGAAACAAATCGCCTCTGCGCCATCGGCGACCGCGCTCACCTGAAACTGTTGCCGGCTGCGGCTCAGGCCTTCGCGCGTAAGGTCCAGATCCGCAGGACTATCATCTACCAGCAGCACTTCGATCCCAGGGTTCATGACGCGCGGCTCCCTACATCTTGTTTGTCTTTGCGTTCGGCTCTTCCATCCTGAGCCAGCAAAGAGAACCGAAAAGTAGAGCCCTTTCCAGGAACCGACTCAACCCAGATACGCCCGCCTTGCTGTTCCACAATTTTTTTGCATATTGAGAGACCAATTCGATTGCCCGGATACTCGGAGCGAGTGTGCAAGCGTTTGAAAATTACGAAAATGGTTTCGACGTGCTCCGGCGCGATTCCCAGGCCATTGTCGGCGATCGAAAATACCCATTCGCGGCCCGCTCTCTCCGCTGCAATGCGAACCACCGGCGCGTCTGAGCCGCGAAATTTGATGGCATTGCCAATCAGGTTCTGGAACAGCTGCAGCAGTTCCGAAGTCTCGGCGGTAATGGTGGGCAGCTCTCCTCGTTCTATCCGCTCCCGCTCTCTTCGATGGAGGCCTGCAGATTCTGCAGCGCAGTTGCAAGGATTGCGTTGCAGTCAACTTTGCACCGCTCCGCTCCCTTGCGGCCCACACGAGAGAACGCCAGCAGGTCCTGCACTAGACGCTGCATGCGGGTCGCGCCGTCCACCGCATAATGAATGTATTTATCGGCGTTTTCGTCGAGCTTTCCCTGATAACGCTCCGCCAGAAGTTGGGTATAAGCTGCAACCATACGCAGCGGCTCCTGCAGATCGTGCGAGGCCACATAAGCGAACTGCTCAAGATCGCGGTTCGAGCGGGCGAGATCATCAAGTAGTTTGCGGTGCTCCTCGCGCAATTGCCTTTCCCGCACTGCCCGGCGCACCGCCTCAGGCAGGCGCAGCAACTGGTCCTTCAATACGTAATCAGACGCTCCCTGCTTGATGCACTCCACCGCCCGGGTCTCTCCCAGGCACCGGAAACCAGCACGACCGGGGTGTCCAGACCTTCATTCCGCAGGATTTCTACGGTGCCCATGCCGTTCCATGAAGGCAAGTTGTAATCGGCCAGGACGACGTCGTAGGCGCTTCTCTGGATATGTTCTACAAAGCTCCGCGCGGAATCAGCAACGTCGTACTCAGGATTTATGCCTGCGCTCTGCAAGGCCCGAGAGGCCAGTTCAATATCGGTAGGGTCGTCTTCCACAAACAAGATGCGCAGCTTGGTTCGGACCTGGCCATGTTCGGCAGAGAGTTTCTGTTGCTTGGCTGAATCATTGGTTTCAACTAGGGGTGAAGGAGACGCACCCGCAGCGATCTGGACATCTTTGCCCGCGAGTTCGCCTTCGAATTGAAAACCAGTGCTTAGCATTTCTGGGGCGGTGCATACTTGACTGCTCTATGAACATCGGCGGCCCGCAGAAAAGCTTCATTGGGAGCGCAAACCGTAAAGACGTTAGTCCAGTGATGGCACATGAGGTAGTCCGTCAGCCAGTAACAGTGACCTTTAGAAGATGTCCAGATCAGGCTCTGCTCCGAAACCGTTTCAGAGCATGCAATCACGGGTGGGCTGAGGGCGTTGGCCCCTAATTTTTCTTTCACTTTTCATCATCGCGCGAACAAAGCTATGTTAGATTTGACGATTCACCCATCAACAAATCCGGAGGATTTCTGAATTGTCCAAAGACATGGTCCCCAAGCGGATTTTCTTTACCAAGGGGGTCGGTAAACACAAAGAGCGCCTAACGTCGTTCGAGCTGGCACTACGCGACGCGGGAATCGCCGCACAAAACCTGGTCCGGGTTTCTTCCATTTTTCCTCCACAATGTAAGTTGATTTCGCGAGCGCAGGGATTGCCTTATCTCGATCCTGGCGAGGTGGTTTTTTCCGTCGTGGCCGAGAACTCCACCCACGAGCCACATCGGCTTTTGGCGGCAAGCATTGGCGTGGCAATTCCTGCCGATCGAAATACCTACGGCTATTTAAGCGAACATCACTCTTTCGGTGAGACTGAAGATGCTGCTGGGGATTACGCGGAAGAACTAGCAGCTGAAATGCTGGCGACAACTCTGAACGTGGAATTCGATCCCGACAGATCCTGGGACGAGAAGAAGGAGATTTATCGCATCTCCAACAAGATTGTGCGTACGGCGAACGTGACCCAATCCGCGGTAGGCGACAAGCGGGGGCTTTGGACGACGGTGATTGCGGCAGCGATATTCATTTTTGAGTAAGCCACCGCTGTTTAGTTTGGCTTGATTGTCGCCGGCGTTTTGCTGGTTATTACCTGAGCCTCCCAGCCGTCGTAGTCGCCGTGATGTTGCTTGGCTAGTTTCAGTAGGGCCATTACGGCGTTGTCAATGGCTTCTCCAGTGCAACTCTGAATCTTTGCGAAGCATACGCCAAACGGGTTCTCGCTTTCAGGATGATGGTTCTCCGAATCAAGTCGGTACTCGTTCGCGCGGACCGCACCTTCGAAATCCGTGCGGTTCTTTTCTGAGGGAAAATATGCCCAATGCATGACTTCCCTCGGAGTTTCTGGTTGGTCTCCTTCCTTCTCCATGACGTCGAGCACCTCGCGATTGAGTATTTTTTGCAGATCATCGTCTGATGGAAACAGTACATTCACATATTGATTCCACTGCGGATCGTGTTGAGTTCCGAAGTCAAACTCGTAATCCGGAAATGAATTCATTGCGCCCTTCAGGGCGGCTTCGAACGCGTCGGCGCTTGAAGCGTAGTAGTAAAACTCTCTCCGGCCGTCAGTAGTAATCCTGCCACCAAGAACGGTGTGACCATCTTTCATGAGAGTCAAATTCAGTTTGTCCTCTATCGCACACAGTGTCGCAAATTCTTCGCTGCTCGAAAGTCCATCATGGCGTGGCCGCTTGAAGTAAATCCAGACCCATAGCAGCCACGGCCTAGCAGAATCTGGCGCGACGTTTCGGAGATGGATGTCGAGAAAGATCGACGCCAACTTGTTGTTTACATCAGAGAAGTATGATGCCCAGTGCTCGATCATTCGCGTCAGCCAATCCACCTGACAATCTCTTTGCGAACTGCTGGTCAGATTGGAGTCTCTTTGTGGCAGTTGTCCAGAGTGATTTGTACGATAAGTTCAGAAAGGCTTAGTATTTCTGGACTGCGGCAGAGCCTATTTGCGCGCTCCGACCTTTTCCTTCTTGGCTTTCCCGTTGCCATTTTTATCTTTCTTTATCCTCTCCAGCACCGCCGCCACGATCAGCGGCAATCCTACGGTTGCGTCTACAAAAACTTCGCCAAAGCGGCCGCCTTCAGCCGGAGGAACGAACTTCCCCCAGGAAATTGCCTCGCTATACGGACTGCCCGACAGGCCTCCCCAATAAACAGGTTCAGGGCAGATGCGCACGCCGTAGTGATAGCGCTTGAGGGGCAGGTTTTCACCCAGACGGCGGTGACGCAATTCGATGAATGGGCCGAACTGCTGCGACCAATTGCGCGGCACGCCGCCGCCAATCGTGAAGATGCCGAGGCGCGTCTGGCGTAACAGCGTTGACGCAAAGTGCTCAAGGTCTTCGAACGGATCGAAGCGAATCTTGTGGCGGCCCGAGCTTTCACGCATACGGTTGTGCAGCGCGATATCGAGGCCGAGTTCGGAGTCGGTAAATGCCGGTACAAAAACCGGCACGCCCTTTTCATAGGCCGATTTCAAAATTCCGCGCTGCTCTTTCGACCGCTTCGCCAGGAACTCCCCGATGGCATGATTCAATTTATACGAGCACAACACATCAGACTGGTCCCAATTGCCAAGAACTTCCGCCATCACGTGCTCCACATCGTCGAGATTCTGCTCGGGCTCCAGCGTGTCATAAACGCGGTTGTAGCCCTGCTCATACAGTTCAGTGTCGGGGACGTCAGGGTTGTAGCGGAAATGCGACCGGCCAGTGGCTTCAACGAGACCATGGGCCATGAGCGCACCCGTTGAAACGATGGCGTTCACAATGCCGCGTTCAATCAGTTCAGCAATGATCAGCCCCTGCTTGGCCACGGTCATAGCCCCGGCAAGCGTCATCACCACGAAGCAGTCTTTATCGCGAGCCATGGCTTCGAGCACGTCCGCGGCTTCGCCGAGTTGCCGGCCGGTAAAAGCAGTGTTCGACATGGCGCGGACCAGATCGTCAATCGAGCGAATCTTCGAGAGATCGAGCGGCTCAAGCGGGATGAGGCGGTCTTCAATTGGATTGTGCAGCTTGCGGTCGATGCCTGAGCCGTCGTGATTGTCGTGTTTCATTGTTCCCCCGGTGATCGAATGGAAGGATTACTTTACTAGACGGGGAAGCGAGAGTGCCAGCGGCGATGAATTCCCGAATTGACGAATTGCGGATTGGCGAATTACGTCCAGTACCAAAAAACCCACCAGGATGCTCAATTCGAAAATTCACCAATGCGACAACCCGAAAATCATTGTTATGCTATTCCGTTGGAGTAAGTCACTCGGAGGCAGATGGCGTCAGAAAAATTCCAACTCGGGCTGGTACAGATGTCCGCATCTCCGGATCCGGGAAGGAACCTTCAACACGCTATTGATCGGGCGCGCGACGCTGCGCGAAAAGGCGCGCAGATCGTGTGCCTGCCAGAACTGTTTCAGACCCAGTATTTTTGCCAGCGCGAAGATGCGGCTCTGTTCGATTTGGCGGAGGCGATTCCCGGGCCAGCGACG
>QHZW01000488.1 GCA_003224815.1 Acidobacteriota bacterium
TGAATACGGTTTTCGGCACTAGAAATACTTTTTTGAATCCCAATTACTGCCCCGGGGCCCAGAGTCTCTGTTTTGGCTTCGGCAACACCTTAACCAGTCTAGTTGCGAATTCCGCCTATCACTCTGGACAGGTGACGGTCGAGCGCAGAGCGGGGGATGTAACTTTCCTGGCGGCTTACACGTTGGCGAAAGCCCTCGATAACTCCTCAGGTTTCAATGATCTGATCAATTTCGAGAACGCCAAGGTTAGCCGCGGCCTCTCATCGAGCGACATCCACCAGAACTTCGTGATCAGCTACATTTGGGAGATGCCCTTCAATCGCCTCTTCCACGGTTTGCCAAGGCTGACGAAAGGATGGCAACTGCAGGGCATTACACGTTTCTCCAGCGGCTTCCCGATTCAGATGGGCCAATCGAACCCCGTATCTGGGCCATTGTGTCCATCGGGGCTGTGCGTGGGAGATGCCTCACTTGTCGGAAGCCCGTCCACTGACATGCCGAATGTCGTGGGGCCGGTTCACATCCAGAATCCTCGCGCAACTCCCGGAACGTGGACCAACCGCCGATTCTTCCATGGCCCGGGTTTCAACAACACCGATTTGGGGATCACGAAGATCATTCCCATCAGGGAGGCGATGTCCTTCGAGATCCGTGGTGAATTCTTCAACGTATTCAACCACGCGCAATTCATGAATCCGAGTGGCGACATCAGCAGTTCGAACTTTGGGCAGGTTACCAACGCTCGTGACCCGCGCATCGGGCAGCTCAGCGCGAAGTTCATTTGGTGATCTGATCATTGCGGGCGAGGTTGGCCTCGCCCGCCCTCTCTTCTTTCCTTTTTCGGCTTCTCGGGCCCGTCCATCATGCTAGGCTGTGGTCATGGCCGTCGTGCTTGTTCTGTTATTCGTGATGACGGCGCGCGGTTTCGCGCAAACGGCGGCGAGTTATAGCAAGGCGGCGACCGAGTTCGCGCGGCAACACTCCTGGAACCGGGCGATTGCGGACTACCGAAGAGCGCTCGAGCTTGAACCTAACGACCCGCTCACTCACTACAACCTGGGTCTAGCGCTTAAGTATAAAAATGAAGCCAGGGATGCGACCGCCGAGTTCCAGGCAGCCCTGCGGCTCAAACCGAAGTGGGCCAATGCACATTATGGGCTAGGAGCCACCTTTTACGATCTGCACGATCAAGCGAACGCTCTTAAGGAGCTACTCACCGCTGTACAGCTGGATCCCGCAAACGCGTCCACGCACCGTTTCCTGGCACATGTCTATTCGGAGCGCAATGATTCTGCCTCCGCCGAACGTCAGTTGGGGCGAGCAATCGCGCTAAAGCCCACGCCTGAAACGTATCTGGAGTACGGGTTGGTCCAGGGACAGCTTGGCAAGGTTGACAGCGCCCTTGGCAGCGTTCGAAAAGCCATTCGCCTCAATCCCGGTTTTGCGCCTGCACATTTGGTGCTCGGGGAAATGCTGCGCCGCTCCGGCAATCACGCCGGGGCGTTGGCTCAATTTCGCCGAGCAGTACAGATCGCTCCGAACGATCCGGAGGCGAATTTCAACCTCGGGATGGAGCTCAAAACTGGAGGCGATTTGACCGGCGCGGTTGCTGCATTCCGTCGCACGGTTGAGCTCAAACCCGATTACGAAAAAGCGCATTACAACCTGGGCATCGCTTTGCGTGCTCAGGGACAGACTGCAGCCGCGCAGAAAGAGCTGCTCGAGCTCAAGGGCCTGCACGAGTTCCGTGCGCATCTTGCGCAGGCAAAGTTTCTCACTTTGCAAGGCGTTGACGCATTAAAAGAGCAGAAACTTGATTCAGCGCTTGAGCTCTTTAACAAGGCAGTCGAGCAAGGTCCCGAGCTGCCCACGGGGTATTACTACCTAGGCGTCACCTGGCAGCGTAAGAACGACTTTGAGCGCGCAAAGGATGCTTTCGAAAAAGCGCTGGAACTAAAGCCCGACTACGCTCAGGCGCATTCGAGTCTTGGCCTGCTCTACTGGGGTGGGGGCGATCACGATCGCGGTATCGAACAGTTCAGGCAAGCCGTCATGTCTGACCCTGATTTGGCGGAGGCACACTACAATCTCGGACTCGCGCTAGCGCAGTCGGGTCAAACAGACGAAGCGATACGCGAGTTCAAGGAAGCGATCAGTCTTGATCCAAAATACACCGATGCGCAGATACAACTGGGACTAGTCCTCAATCAAAACAAGGATAGTGACGGCGCGGCCAATGTATTCCGTGAACTCATCCGGCGAGACCCGAATTTCGCGGAGGCTCACAATAATCTTGGGTTGGTGCAGCTTCAAGCCGGAGATCTTGGCGCAGCGGAGGCGGAGTTTGCGCAGGCGGTACGCCTGAAGCCCAACTATGCTGAAGCGCATTACAACCTCGGGTTAGCGCTTCGGCAGGATGGAAGAGAGGCCGAGTCCGTGGCGGAGTTCGAGAAGGC
>QHZW01000489.1 GCA_003224815.1 Acidobacteriota bacterium
GCCATCGAACAAACGAGCGGAAAGAAATGCGGGGTGGATTTCGCGGTTTGTTATAACCCGGAATTCATGCGCGAAGGCAGCGCGGTCGCCGACTTCCTGCAGCCTCCGTACACAATTTTCGGATCGCAGAACCCGGAGCACCTGGCGCCTCTGCGACAACTCTATAAAGAAATTCCGGGGACTGTCTTCGAAACCTCAATCCGTGTTGCCGAGATGGTGAAGTATGTTTCGAACCTTTACCACGCAGTGAAGGTGGGGTTCGCCAACGAAGTCGGAGCTCTGTGCAAGCACCTTGCCGTGGAAAGCGACCAGGTGACCAAGATATTCATGTCCGACACAAAACTGAATATCTCGTCCGCGTACCTTGCGCCAGGTTTTGCATTCGGGGGGTCCTGCCTGCCGAAGGATCTGCGTGCCATTACACATCGCGCCAAGGAACTTGATCTGCAACTGCCGATGCTGGAATCCCTGATGCCCAGCAATGCACAGCACATTGAACGTGGCGTGGAAGCCGTGCTGCGGACTGGGAAGCGGAAAATTGCGATGCTTGGATTAAGTTTCAAGGCGGGCACAGACGATCTCCGCGAAAGCCCGCAAGTGCAGCTCATCAAGCGCCTGCTGGGCGAAGGCTGCCAGATCAAGATTTGGGACCGTGACGTTTCGTTGGCGCGGCTCGCAGGTTCGAATCGTCAATACATCGAAGAAGTGATCCCCCATATTGGGTCATTGCTTTCGGCTGACATGCCGCAGGTCGTCGACGGGGCAGAGGTTGTCATTGTCGGAACGAAGATCGATAAGACTGAACTCGCAAAACTTCTGAAACCCGAGCAGACGGTGATTGATCTCGTGAACCTCGATCCAGAGCGCCGTCCTCAAGCGGCTACTTACGAAGGGATCTGCTGGTAGGCATGAAGCCCCCGGTCTTTATCGTAGGGTGCCCCCGCTCCGGGACGAGCTACCTCTATCACCTGTTTCTCTCTGCGGGTGGCTTCGCTGAGTTCCACACGCAAATGAACGTGTTCGACGTACTCGAGCCGATTTATGGCGACATGAGCTCGGACGCAAATAAGCGGCGCATGATGAAAGATTGGCTTGCGAGCAAGGCGTTCAAAGTGTCCGGATTGCAAGCGGATGACATCGCAACAAAGGTGTTGGAGGAGTGCCATAGCGCCGGCGACTTCTTGCGCATAGTGATGGAGGAGGTTGCACTAAATCAAGGCGTGGACCGATGGGCGGATTCGACACCGACCAATGTTCCTCACATGATGCGCATCAAGCGCGATTTTGCAGATGCCAAGTTCGTTCACATTATTCGTGACCCTCGCGATCTCGCGCTTTCGCTAGACAAAAAAGGTTGGAGCCGTCCGCTTCCCGGGGACAAACGGAACAGCCTGCTCGCTGCGGCTGTTTACTGGGAGTGGATCGTGCGCAAAGGCGAAGATTGGGGTATTCCTCGGCTGCGATCTTGATTACGAGCGGATTAAAGCCCGCAGCGTCGGTTCCATCAAAAACCCCCTGACGGCCTTCAAAGAAGACTTGAATCAAGGAAGTTTCAGTCCGGTTGGAAGATGGAAGCAGAAATTTCCGGAAGCCCAACTCGCCAAATTCGAAACGCTGATCGGCGACTACATGCAGGAGCTTGGGTATCAACTTTCAGGCGCGAATGTGAATGGGTCGCTGCAGGCCAAAACAAGGCGCGGAGTATACGAATTATTCTATGGGATGAAGCAGTGGGCGAAGGTCCATACACCCCTGTCACGAATGATGGTCAATTATTCAGATATTCTGATCGACAAGTAGGACGAAGGAATACATGAAGTGCGAAATTGTTAATTTCGAGAAAGCAGATTTTCAGCAGCTCGATTCCTTTGCCGATCGAACGGTTTTCCAAACCCGCGAGTGGGTCCGCTTTGTGGCCCAGACACAGGCAGCGACGCCGGTGCTTGCGCAGCTGACAGACTCGGGGCAGATGGTCGGGTATTTCACCGGGCTGACGTTTACCCGATTGGGTGTGAAAGTCCTGGGCAGCTCGTTCCCGGGTTGGACGACCCCATACATGGGTTTCAATCTTGTGCCCGGGGCGTCACGAGCGGAGGCCCTGGCTGCCATAGAGCAGATGGCCTGGGATGATTTGAAATGCATGCATATCGAGGTCTCCGACCCGCACTTTAACGAAGGCGACGGCGAGGCGCTTGGTTTCAAAACCAGCCACTACATCTCTTACCGCACCGACCTGACGAGACCTGAGGAAGAGCTTTTTCAAGGGATGGACAGCGCGTGCCGCCGTTGTGTGCGGAAAGCAGAGAAGAGTGGAGTTGTGATTGAAGAAGCGCACGACCTGGCGTTTGCAGACGAGTATTACGAGCAACTGAAAGACGTGTTCGCTAAGCAAGGGCTGGTTCCTACCTATGATGTGGAACGTGTGCGCTCACTGGTCCGCAATCTTGAGCCGACCGGGAACGTGTTGCTGTTGCGAGCGCGTAATCCCGAAGGGAAGTGCATTGCCAGCGGAATCTTCCCCGGCTTCAACAAGATCGTTGAATTCTGGGGCAACGCGAGTTTCCGTGCCTATCAAGGGTTTCGGCCGAACGAGTTCATCCAGTGGCATGTAATGCGCTATTGGAAAAAACGCGGCGCCCAGATTTACGACTGGGGCGGCGAAGGCACCTACAAAGAGAAATACGGATGTGTTCCGCACCGGGTGCCGTGGTTCATTAAATCGCGATATGAATTCGTGAGCAAGCTGCGCGACGGAGCGCAGAAAATGTATCGCGGGAAGCAGCGGTTGATGGGATGGTTTCAGGGCGATCGCGCTGCAGTCGCTGGGGAATGAGAAACTAAGGAACAAGTCATGACCAATGAACCTGAAACGCTTCCCGATTGTTCCGCCTTCCCCCGTTCTCTGGTTGCTGGTCTGGATCGCGGCCATCTCCCGTCGCTCGACGGAATTCGTGCGATCGCCGCCTTTATGGTGGTCTTCTATCACTTGAATGTGCTTTGGATATCGGGAGGAACTGGCGTCCTTGTTTTCTTTGTGTTGAGTGGGTTCCTGATCACATGGCTGTTACTCAAGGAGGAAGAGCAGTTTGGCAAACTTTCCCTAAGGCTGTTCTATATGCGCAGGACACTGCGAATTATGCCTGCGTTCTATGTTTATTGGTTTTTGATTGTGGGCTCGCTCATTGCATTTTCCAAGCACTTGCACATTGCCCAGGCCGTTTCGTCATTCTTTTATGTGAATAATTACTATCAGGCAGTCTTTGGCGACCCTAACACTGGTTTGAGTCATACCTGGTCCTTAGGGGTTGAGGAACAGTTTTATCTCCTTTG
>QHZW01000130.1 GCA_003224815.1 Acidobacteriota bacterium
TGCATCCGGATCAATAATGTGGTCCCCGCTCCACTTGCGCATGTTGTCCTCAAGCAATGAATTGGCGAAACCGCCGACGGCGCTCTGCCACGACACGCGGAATCCCGGAGCGAAATTCACCAGTAGATCGGGGGCATTGGCAGCGTAGGGGCCAAAATAAATTTCTTCGCGGCGGCACACTCCCCGAACGGCCTTCGCCTGACTCTGCGAATCCACAACCTCGGATAGACCAAGCTGTATTGCATTCCGCACCCGCCGGGCTTCCGTTCCTTCTTCCAGAATGCCCTCCCGCTCCCGCCCTTTGAAGTTAAGGTAAATGCCACCAAGGCCCACAGCATAAGCGTAGGTACGCGACCAATCAACTGCCGCGAAAGCTTCACCAATATCTTCGCTGGGCGTGCCTCCGTTTTTTAATGCAAGCAGTCCGTTCTGGTGAAGCCAGGTGTTCGTGTCGAAGGCCCGTCGGAAGGTGTTGAAACCGTGGTCTGAAAGGACGATCAACAAAGTGTTTTCGTCCAGGTTATCGAGCACAGGAGTAAGCAACTGATCGCAACGCGAATAATGCTGCTCAATCAGGTTCCCATACTCCAGCGCGAGGTCCGGCTCAAATCCCGGATGTGCGGAATCACGAAACCGCCAGAGCATGTGTTGCACGCGGTCAGGCGTGTCATAAAGCAGGAAAAATAATCCTTCGCTGAAGTGGTCGAGTTCGTGGCGCATCATACGCTCGCGTTCGGCAATCACGAGTTCGCATTGCGCAAGATAGGCGCGTTCATCAAAGCGCCCATTGTTGAGACCGTTGTGATCTTCCGCCATTCCGAGCGTCGAAAACAAGCCGATTACTCCGGAAAGGTCTTTCGCATAGGCCGCAGGAGACGAAATTGGATATAACGGCGCAGCAGGATCGAAGTTCACCGCCGAGACGTAAAACTCAACATGTGGATCAATCTGGCGAACGTGGAATCGTGCGATTCCCGTCACCGACTGCAGCATCGAAAATTTGAATTTGAAACGGACCCACTCGCTCCAGCAGCCCTGAGAGACTTTTATTCTCGCGGGTGTGCCGCCAGTTTCGATCTGAAGTGACCCCTCATCCTTTTTCACCAGCACACGAATTTCTGTCTTTGTGTCCGCGGGCGGTGACTGCTTCGTGTTCCTCGGACCGATAACATGGGTCTTGAAATCGGTCCCCACGGGCAGGGTCATGACCTGCTCGCTCTCGCGCGCCTGGACATTCATATCTTGCGTATAGAAGGTGCCCTTGTTTTGGCTGCCGCGCAGATCGGGAACGCCAACGCCCGCGATCATTCGTCCGTTGAATTGATCAGGCGGAAACGTGCAGGGACAACGCAGCACCGTGCTCGGAACACCAGCCTGCGAAAGCACCTGCCACACTGGAAGGCCTTTGCGTTGATTCAGAACTTGCGGCGCGGCAAAGGCATTCTTTGAACGTTCAAACCGGCTGAGCGCTGCATCAGGCAGGTAGGTCGCCGGATCGCGGGAGATGAAGTCGAAAATTCCGTGTCCGCCGGGGTTTGTTCCCGTTGCAAACGAAGACCATGCAACTGGAGTTTGTGCAGGATAAGTAGTTTTCAGTCGTGAGTACGATCCCATCCGGCGAATCCGCGCGAGATTCGGTAACTCGCCACGTTCGAGCATGGATTCGACGATAGTCGGCTCGAGACCATCGAGCCCAATCACGATAACTTTTTTGCGCAAATCTGAACCTAGGAACTAGGGGAGGTGTCCTTAGTCTCAATAGGAGCCGCGGAGGGGGTGCCGCGAAACCGGTTAACAATTCTGCCGCAAAAAGCCATAACTTTGTGCCAGAAGATCAACAGGACGCCGACGATACTGGCGATTCCCGAAGTAACGGTCATCACCTGATCGGGGCCAGCGTACGCGAGTAGCGAGGGTTCCATGAATGCTCCGTTAAAACGTCTTATTTTACGGGATCTCTGGAGTGATTGGAACGAAATTCAGCAGCCAGAGCGAAGATTCTAAGCTGCAGATAAGTTCACCCTATGCCTAAACAGAGGTGAAATAAAGTTGCACTTGGCCGGGTTTTCAGTTGATTGAGGATGGCGTCGCCCGGACGCCATTTCAGAGCCTGTAGAACTGCACAATGTCCAATTCAGCCTCCGCCGTTCCGCGGCTTCTCCTCGAATCGGGCCACCAAATTACTGGACGGTAATACTCGTCGATCCGCTGGCGCAGGAGCCAGAAGAGGCGGTGGATGCGCTTACCGTAGTGGTGCCCTGCGCCACGAGTGTCGCCAATCCCGGGCTAGAAGTAGAAAAGGTGAGGGCGGAAGTATTACTGGAGGTCCAAGTCGCGCTGTTGGTCACGTCGTTATTGCTGCTGTCCGTGGCGGTAAATTGTTGGGTACCGAGGGATTGAGAGATTGTTCCACTCGGTGGATTAATCGTAAGCGTCTGGGTCGTTCCGCCCGTTGTACTGCCCGTGATCGAGCCACTCACCCCAGCGAGAGTTCCTGTCACGGTAACGCTGGACGCGGTGCCGACCGCGGTTACCAGCCCTGTGGAACTCACCGTCGCGCATGCGGTCGAACTCTGCCAACTGGTGGTATTTGTCACGTCCTTCGTGCCGGAATTGAAGCTTTCCGCCTGGCATTTCGCATATTTGATCCTCGTAGAGTCAGGACTGTCGAATCAGCTCACAAAATTGTAGCAGAGCAGATTGGCAGGAAATTGGTCCCTGTACCAACGTGTGACACATCCCTGCTTGGGATTAGAACGATGTGGGAAACAGGACTTGCAGGAAATCAGAGAACCTAGTTAGCCCGCTTGGCCCTGCTGATGCGCTCGTTGATCGGCTTGCGTCCGGCAAAGCCCTCGCTGACCCCATGCCAGTGCGTGATTGCCTTCTCGCCCAACTTCCAGCACAGCAGCACGACTTGTCCGTCCACTTCGCACGGGAAGTCGAGCAGGCCGATATCGAGGTCTTTAACCTGAACGCCCATGGCGTCGATTTCAGACATGGCGTCCTTGATCTTTTGCAGCGCCTTTTCCCGCTCGGCTTTGCGCCGGGCAATCTGGACGACGTTCAATGACATCCCGCCATTCAGAAAAATGCGATGGGCCAGAGCCTGCAATTCAGCCTCAGAAGACTCGATCAGTTTCTTGGCATCGATAGAGGTGCGCAGTAACGACTCAAGGACAGGTAAAAGATCTTGGGCTTCGTCGAGGGTAAAGGTACGGGACATGAGATGAAACTATTCTACTCCGGAGGGGTAAGAAAAATGTCGTTGGTCCTAGGTCGTTGGTCGAAACCAATGTTCATCCATGACAAATAACGGAACACACATGCGAATAGATCACTGCCAGGAGGCCAAGAGTGAAAGGCCGACGACCAAGGGCCAACGACCAATGGCGGGTTACTGTATCTCCAGCATCCGGTCCAGCGCTACTCGAGCCCAGTGCTTCACGTCGTCGCTGACTTTGATTTGATTCACGACGTTGCCGTCGACCAGGTTCTCCAGCGCCCAGCACAAGTGTTGTGGCGAAATGCGGAACATGGTGGTGCACAGACAACCAGAGTCGTCGAGGGAGACGACCTTCTTTCCTTCTGCCGCGAATTCCCTGCCCATCCGGTTGACGAGATGAATTTCGGTCCCGACGGCGAACGAAGTTCCTGGCGCCGCTTCGCGGATCATCTTGAGCAAGCCTTCGGTTGAACCAATTCCGTCTGCCTTCTGGCAAACTTCCCAGCGGCACTCCGGATGCACGATCACCCGAATGCCGGGATATTTTGCGCGAACATTGTCCACATGCTCGGGCAGGAAACGCTGATGAACGGAACAGTGGCCCTTCCACAGAATCACTCGTGCTTTCTTGAGCCGCTGGGGATCAACACCGCCGTTCAACATATAAGGATTCCACACAACCATTTCGTCGAGTGGAATGCCGAGTTTGTAGCCGGTGTTGCGGCCAAGGTGCTGGTCGGGGAGGAAAAGCAATTTGGGAGTTTTTGCGAACCCCCATTTGAACGCGCCGGCCGCATTCGACGATGTGCAAACCACTCCGCCGCGCTCCCCACAAAAAGCTTTGATAGCAGCTGTCGAATTCATGTAGGTGACCGGCGTGACGCCGCCACCGGCATCATCTGTCAATCCAGCGCGGACCAGATTCTCCCAGCAATCTTCAACTTGAGTAATTTCGGCCATGTCGGCCATCGAGCAGCCGGCATTGAGATCGGGCAGAATCGTTACTTGGCTGGGGTGAGCGAGAATGTCGGCGCTTTCGGCCATAAAATGCACGCCACAAAAGACGATATATTTGCCGCCAGCAGTGGCAGCCTGCTCAGAAAGTTTGTAAGAGTCGCCGCGGAAATCGGCGAAGCGGATCACTTCATCGCGTTGGTAATGATGCCCCAGGATGACTAGGTCGCGGCCAAGTTCTCGCCGCGCCGCAGCAATCCGTTCATCCATGGTGCGGTCGGGAAGAACTAAATAGTTTTCTAAACTGCAAACTGCAGTTGCGGTAGCCATATTGTCTCGCCTTCAGCTCCGGATAGTCCTGTAAGCCGGACATTTTGCCCGAGCTAAAGCACTTTTCCAGAACGGGGATGTTGAAAGCTATTTCATCGGCTCCAGCGGGCTCACTGCGGATTTGATCCGCCCAGACCGCGGGGATGTTGAAGCCGTCCAGTAAATCCCTACAACTAATACGATGCTCGAAGCGGCGGAAAGGGTCTAGATTTTCATTCCACAGCCGAGCAGCTATAGATATTGTGCACTGTGAGTGAGGCATAGTGCAACCGCCGCGTGTAACGAGGTCATGCGGGCCCGCGGGGCCATGACCGCGGTCGATCTCCAAAGCAATCGCGGGGCGCCCGCGCCACACATCACCGGCCTGCCGACGGATCGGCGCTGGTCGCGGTATTTAGGTCTACATGCAGACGGGTTGCAGGATCAATTCCTGGCGGATAGCAGTTTCCGTCTGAATGATAATTTCAACACATTGCCGCAAAATCTTTCCTTCGAGGAGACTGTGCAAACTGCCACACATCGGCGAATGAGACTCCGCTCTGACCGGGATGCAGGGTCCCCGACAGCGCACATCCCGGCGAGGGTGGGCAGGAATCATTGGTGACCCAGTATGAGATACTGCGGCCCCGTGCGTTGGCGCGAATGTCATTGGCGGTAACGATGGTCGTATTTTTGTCTTCTCTCGCTGGAATGCCTGAGCAATAAACACCTGCACGGAATCCGGCAGCGGTCACGCCGTCAACCCAGGTGTAGATGTAAGTCTTCTGCTCGGGGAGCATGCGGCCGCCTTCTTCAATGTCCAGGAAAATAATCGTGCGCGCGGGGAAGGCTTCGCGTTTCGCCGAGGCGATTGCGGTCTGCGCATCTGATTGGGCGAGCGCCGCTGGATTGTGCCTCAGTTCTTTGTACGTGCGCCCATTAAAGAGAACGAGAAATCCAAAACCTGCATTTTCGAGCGCTGGCCGCTTCCCTAGCCATGTGTTCGATCTGTCGGCGGGAGGATTGTTCAGCCAATACCCTGCATAGGAAAAGGTCTGGCGCAGGAGTCTGAGATTGCCGTCGCCGGGATAGTCGTTGCGATCGAAGCCGAGATAGGTGGCTTGCGCAGCGGCATTGCCGGCAAGCGCGACGAGCAACAAACCATGAACAACACGAAGTTTCAGGAAGGAATACACGCAACAGAATACTCGGCGCTTTCAAATAATGCGGTAAAGAATTGTGCGCCTATGCGATCTGGGCGGGCTCGGCGTTAGAGGTATTGCTCTATCCGCCGATATGCACCATCGTCCGTGAGGCGGGGACGAAATCCGGCTCGCCAATGTGGTGACGCTCTTCTTTTCTCTGGACCACTCCGCGAATAAATTCGGCTAACTCTTCGTCTGATGCCCCGCGGCGCATGAGTTCGTGCAGATCGTGGTCCCATACAGAGAAGAGGCAAGTACGGATTTTGCCGTCCGAAGTAATCCGAATCCGGCTGCAATGGCCGCAGAACGGATGTGAAACAGGCGCGATGATCCCGATCTCGCCAATGCCATCATAGAAGCGATAGCGGCGGGCGGTTTCGCTCTTGGCGTGCGGAATTTCCACCAGCGGACGGTATTCCGCCATGCACTGCAGAATTTCGTCCAGCGGCACCACGGTCGAGGGGGCCCACACGCGATCTTCCTCAAGCGGCATGAACTCGATGAAGCGCACGATCACACCTTCTTGGCGGGCGAACATTCCGAACGGAACAATCTGGTCTTCGTTGAAGCCGCGCATCAGAACACAATTGACCTTCACCGGCCAAAGCCCCGCATCGCGTGCCGCGCGAATGCCCGCTAGAACGTGATCAAATCCGCCGGGTACGCGCGTGATGCGGGTGAAGCGGTCGGGGTCAACCGCGTCCATGCTGACCGTGATTCGGTTGAGACCGGCATCTTTCAGCTGCTGCGCCATGCCAGCGAGAAGATGACCATTGGTAGTGATGGCAAGATCGAGAAAGTTTTGAAAGGGCACGGCTTCAGCCGCGCCGACAGGCGAATTAGAAGACGAGGGCTTTAGCCCCTGAGGTCTGAGCTTTGAAAGATCCCGGACGAAATCAACGATTCCTCTGCGCAATAGCGGCTCGCCACCGGTGAGACGAATTTTAGTGATCCCGAGCGAAACCAGAATGCGCGCAATGCGGAGATAATCTTTAAACGGCAACTCTCCGTATAGCGCGCCCTCGTTGCCGGTTCGGCAATAAACACACTTGTAGTTGCAACGATCCGTGACTGAGATCCGCAGATCGGTGATGGCGCGGCCGAATTTGTCGGTGAGAGGCAGCTCTTAGCTCCTAGCTTTTCAGCGAAAAAGAAAACGGCAGGCGGGAAACTCCCGGCAGTCGTCTCCTTTCCAATGCTTCTTCTACGAAGAAGCGGGAGGCACGGGCGTTTCCACCAGCACCCTCGGAAGATCGTGTGGTGCAGGCGCCCTCGCCCGCATACAGGTCTTCACCGCCGCCGCAATCGGGTATGCCTGAAGATTGCGGCGGTCGGAAACTCAACTCAATTATATGGCAAGGGAACGAGGTACAGGTCTATTTAGCGGGTAAGTGCCGCAGCAGCAGGTGCCGGAACTCCTCTAGTTCGACGGCTGAGAAGGCGCGCTTGGGAATCACTTCCCACATTCCTGCGCCCATCCAGAGTATAAGAAGATTCGGCGTTTCCTGAAACTTTGTATAGGCAGACCATTTGTTTTCCGTCCGGCCTGCATCGCTCCGCGTGAGCAGACCATCCTCCCCGGTGACCAAGACCTGTTTCAACACAAAGTTTGGAACATCACGAAAATTGCGCCTGCGACCAAGTGGGCGAATAACAAGCGGCCAGGCGAGAAAGACACTCGACAAGAAGAAATAGGAGATAGCGTGAGAAGAATCTCTAGCGACGGTTGTCTCGACTGCCGCTAAGAAGAAGAAAAAGATGCCGCCAGCCCAGTTGACATACCACATAAACGGTTTCGGCTGATGAGCCACCCCCTCAAGGAAATCTTCGAGAGTACATTGAAATTGCACCTCCATTGGCGGCTCCTAAAACGCAAGTTAAAAATCGAAGCACCACCACGCAACGAAAGTTGGCGGATTATTGATAATTGGCACCCGCCTCCGCCCCCACCGCCTTCTCAATTGCCTTCTCTGCCATCGGCGCCATGATCGCAAATCCGGCTTTGTTCGGATGCAGGCCGTCGTCCGCAAGGTCACGTTTGAGCAGGCCCTTGTCATCGATCATCGCGGGAAAGTAGTCGAGATAGATGATATTGTTTGCGGCGCAATAATCCTTCAGCCATTTGTTGAGCGCGAGAATTCTTTCCATCGGGCGCTGCGCAAAGAAGTCCTGAGACTTGGGCGTGTAGTTGTGGACGGGAAGTACAGATGAAAAGATCACGCGAATGTTGTGCGCGCGGGCGAGTTCGGCCAAAGAGGCATAGTTTGCCTCGATGTCCTGATTAGAAATGGGGCCGGAGTTGCCGGCAATGTCATTGGTTCCTGCAAGAATGACAACCACCTTCGGCTGAAGATTGATCACATCTTGCCGAAAACGCACCAGCATTTGCGATGTGGTCTGGCCGCCAATGCCGCGATTGACGTAGGGCTTGCCGGGAAAAGATTCGTCCAGCTTCCAGATGTCCGTGATTGAATCGCCGAAAAACACAACGCGGTTCTCTCCAGCGGCTGGCACTTGCAGTGCTGCATTAGCCGCCCGATAACGCGCAAGCTGACCGTAGTCGTCTGTGTAAACCGCGATTCGCGAGGCGCGGTACTGATCGAGACCGGCAAATCCGGTCGAGGGCAAAGTAACAGTCAGGGCTTTCGGCTGTTCCGGCGGTTTTGTTGCTTGCTGCGGTGGAGGAGTTTGCGCGAGTGCGGCTCCGCTGAAAGCCGTGCATAACAAAACACCAATCAGTTTTCTCATCTTTTCTCCTCACGAAATCTTCACCAGTTCCATGCGGCCATTCTTCACATGGACATCTTCGCTGAAGGCCAAGGCTGAGGTGCCCAATCCGCGTTGGTCCGCGTAAATCCGCGGCGAAGAAGTTCCCGAACTCACATCCCGTCGTAGTTCGGCCCGCCGCCGCCTTCCGGAGGCACCCAGGTGATGATCTGGTACGGATCCTGAATATCGCAGGTCTTGCAGTGCACGCAATTGGAAGGATTCAGCGAAATACGCTTCCCGTTCGGAGCGGCCGGATCGTCCAGCAATTCGTAAACGCTAGCCGGACAGAAATGCTGGCACGGACTGCCGAATTCACGCACGCATCGCGACTCACAGATGTTGGTGTCGTGAATAACCAGATGCGCAGGCTGGTCTTCTTCGTGCTTCGTCCCGGAGTGATAAAGGTCGGTTAACTTGTCGAACGTGAGCTTGCCGTCGCCCTTTGCATGGCCGATAAGTCCGGCTTCGGGTCCTCCATCCGCAGATAGATCGCGCAGCGGCTTCATGCGTTCGTAACCGGAAATACCGGTGTAACGTGCACGAACACCGCGGCCGCCCGTAAATTGCTGAATTCCCGCATGAATCATGCCGTGCCAGAAACCGTGTTCGAATCCCTGGTGGAAGTTGCGAACTTTCCACAGTTCATCTTTGATCCAGCTCGATTCGACTTTCTGTTGCAAAGCGCCGAGGGATGCTGCCGAGAAATCATCATTCTTGAGCGCTTCGAACGCAGTCTCCGCCGCCAGCATTCCGCTCTTGATCGCGAGATGAATCCCCTTCAGCCGCTGCGAGTTCAGGAATCCCGCGGAGTCGCCAAGAATCATCCAACCATCACCTGCAACCGGCGGAATCGCCCACCACCCACCGTACGGCAGCGACTTCGCACCGTAGCGAATCATCTTCCCGCCTTCCAGCAACTTGGCCACAAACGGATGCCGTTTCAACTGCTGCAACACGCGCTGCGGATCAAGGCGCGGATCGGGATAATCGAGGCCAGTAACGAAGCCGAGCGAAACGACATTATCTTTGCTGCCGTAAATCCACGCGCCGCCGTATTCTCGCGCGGTAAGCGGCCAGCCCATGGTGTATATCACTTCACCGGCCGCAATCCGGCCCGAGGGCACTTCCCACAATTCCTTAATTCCCTGACCATAGGTCTGCGGATTACGGTCTTTCATCAAATCGAATCTCTGAATGAGTTGCTTAGTCAGTGATCCGCGCGCGCCCTCGGCTAGAATCGTGATCTTTGCCTGCAAATCGTAACCGGGCTCGAAATTGGATTTCGGCTGATTGTTCTTGTCCAGTCCTTTGTCGTCGGTTCGAACACCGGAGACATGGGGCCGGGCCGGGACGCCCGGCGCTCCGCCATCATCTGCGTACAGCAATTCCGACCCTGCAAATCCCGTGAAGACCGTCACCCCGGCGGCTTCCACTTTGCCGCCTAGCCATTTCACAAAACGATTCAACGAGATGACATGGTTGCCGTGATCACGGAGCGGTGGCGGTGTGATTGGAAACCTGAACTTTCCCTTTTCCGTCAGGAAATAGACCGCTTCTTTGGAAACAGGTGCATCCAGCGGGGCTTCTTTTTCGAAATCCGGCAATAGTTCGCGCATGGAGCGCGGGTCGAGGAGAGCGCCGGACAGACAATGCTGCCCGATTTCGCGGGCCTTTTCGAGAACGTAAATATTTTCTTTGCTGAGTTGCGAGTCAGGATTGTTCGCGTTGTGCTCGTCGATAAGCTGTGAAAGACGCAGCGCGCACGCCATGCCAGCTGGCCCACCACCGACGATCACCACGTCGGCGGGCATTTGGGGGTGAGTTATATCGGTGGGAGGTTTGCGGAAAGTGAGCATGATCAAGGTTTCGAAGACTTCTTCTCCGCAGATTAACGCGGATTTACACAGATCAATATCACAGCGACTCCGCTTCTCTGAAGCGTAACCTGTTACGCAGAACCGCAATAGCGTGAACGGTCTTATCCGCGTAGATCCGCATCGGCGAAAAGGAAGTTTGCCGAACTCGAAACTACGCTTTCGCCTTTTTCACTTCCTCAATCAGCGGCGGCACGATATCAAATAAATTTCCCACGACGGCAACATCGGCGATCTCGAAAATCGGCGCCTCGTTATCTTTGTTGATCGCGACTACCGAGCGCGCGCCTTTCATTCCAACAATGTGCTGAATGGCGCCACTAATACCGAGCGCAAGATAAAGCTTCGGCGCGACCGTCTGGCCGGACGATCCGATTTGCCGGTCCATCGGCAACCAGCCTGAGTCGCAGATGGGACGTGATGCGGCGATTTCCCCTCCGAGCGCGTCGGCGAGTTGTTTAGCCAGTTCGATGTTCTTCTGCTCTTTGATTCCGCGCCCAACCGAAACGATGATTTCCGCCTGCGTGAGATCAACTGCCTGCTTTGCCTCTTTAAATACTTCCTGCGGCTTATTGCGAATGGTGTCTACCGGAAGTTCAATGTTCACCGTTTGAACCGGCGCAGCGCTCGCGCCAGATTCGACCTTATCTCCGCGAAAGGCTCCATTCTGGAAAGTCACAAACCATGGCGTATCGCACGCAAAGCTGACATCAGCGGCGAACTTGCCCTGAAACATTTGCCGGGTGAACAAGAGCCTGTCACCATCTTTGCGATAACCGATGCAGTCGCTGATCACGGTTCTCTGCATCGCCGTCGCCAGCTGCGGAATGAAATCGCGCACCTGATAGGTGTGCGGCATGAGGACAATGCGTGGCTTTTGTGAGTCGAGAAACTGTTTCAGCGCGGCAGAAAACGCGTCCGGAGTGTAAGGATTGAGTGCTGCCGATTCAATCGAATAAACTTTGCTGACCTTTGTGCTCGCGACTTCATTCGCGATTGAAGCAACACCCAATCCGACAACCGCGGTTTCGAGCGTCCACCCGGTTTCAGCAGCAAGAGCTTGACCAGCTGCGACCGTCTCCCACGAGACGCGGTTCAGTTTGCCTTCACGTTGTTCGACTACAACCAGAATTGTCTCAGGCATGTCTTCCAATTACTCGCCCTACTCGGTCAAGGGTCCGCGTTTAATGCGGCCAACCGTCAGCAACGTGAGTCCGATCAGTCCTTGAATCGAGAACCAGCCCAAATAGAGATAGGATCCACCCTTGATACCGCTGTACACAAACGCCAGAAAGATAAGATCGGTCCAAAGCAGTAATTTACCTGCAGTCATCAGCACAGTGCCCTGGGTCTCATCTCCGCCGAGTTGAACCTCTTCCTCACGAATCATCTGCTTGCCTGACATAAAATCTCCTTAAATGCAGCACTCTGCCTTTAGCCGTCAGCAAGAGCCCTTCGGCAAGACGGCTACAACACTCGTATCTCGTTCCGCAACTTATCTACCAGCTTCTTCGCAATCTCGCTCGCGCCACCCTCCAGAAATTCCGTCTTCTTGCTTTTGTGCGGAATGTACATGCGCTCGATTTTCTGCATATTAGCGCCGACAGCTGACTGCACTTCAGCCATGCTCACCTTTTGCAGCGGCTTGTTCTTCGCCTGCTTGATGCCGATCAGCGTCGCATAGCGCAACTTGTTGATGCCCGACTGAATTGTCAGCACTGCCGGAAGCGGCATGTCCACGAACTGGAAATATCCGGCTTCGAGTTCCCGCTTCACCTGGATGCCGCCATCCGTCTTTTCGATTTGCATGATGATGGTGGCATGTGGCCGGCCAAGAAGTTGCGCCAGGATGACCCCCGTCTGCGCAAACCCGTAATCGTCGGACTGTAGTCCGGTGAAAATCAAATCGAACTGTTCGTCTTTAATTGTGGCAGCGAATGCCCGGGCAGTATTGTATGCGTCCAAGCCAACAAAACCGGCGTCTTCCAGATGGATTGCGCGATCCGCTCCCTTAGCAAGGGCTTCGCGTAGTACCTGTTGTGCCCGGGCTGGACCGGCGGTGATCACCACAACTTCTCCGCCATGCTTTTCCTTTTGGCGAAGGGCCTCTTCCAGCGCGTACGCGTCTGGCTCGTTCACTTCATAGGAGACGTCCTCGCGAATCCAAGTGCCCGCTTCGTTGAGCTTGAGCGGCGCGTCTTTCTGCGGCACCTGCTTCATGCATACGAGGATTTTCAAACGAGCGCTCCTTCACAAACCAAACCGGTAAGTATAAATGAAGACTTAGAGCTGGGCCACCTTCGACATCTTCAACGCGGGATGATGTCGCACTGCAAAATCACTCAGTGAACACCACAGATTGAAGGCCGGAGATTTCAAAACGCTTGCGGCAGCGCACGTTCTTGCAGCCCATTACGTCATCTTTGCGCATCATGTAAGACCGCGCTTTGGCGAAGCGCGCACGATCGCGTTCATCCGCGCGGCCAGACAGCTGACGCTTCTTGGTGCGCACCAGCCAGGTCACTTCATAGTCAGCCGACTGGTGGCAATGCGGACAGTTAAGCGTCGCCGGCTTTTTTTCCGGACGCTCGTCGAAGAACTCTCGTTCATCCATCACACAATCCTCTCTCTTCCCAGAGTATTTTACAGAGTTACGGTGCGACTCTGGGTTAAGCTATCGGAACAATGCCAAGGAAGAGGAAAAGAGAATCGTTCAAGGCGGTAACGGCGGTGAAGGCTCTGGCACGCGAGAGGATTGGCGAGCCACGGCCGGGGCAAGTAGTTCCCGACCGCAAGAAGAAGAAATCGGCAGCGAAACACAAGCCAACGTTTGGGCAGCTACTCGAAAAGGAATGAGAGTGCAACAAAACACGCGGCAAGTCAGGAGCGTGTTCGACTCTCGTCGCTCCATCCTCACCGCTCCAAAATGTTATGAGGCTTTCTTTCGATCAACGCTTCTCGCGGGAGGCAAATCGTCCGGCCGGCCATATTCATTATGTGTGTGCACAGGCCGCTCTGGATGGTCGCTGGCATCTTCTACTCCTTCCACTGCGCCCGCCTCTAGAGCTTGATCGGTATCGGCTAGCTCTTCAACGCTCTCCTCATTCGCATCGGCGGTAGTCGAGAGCCGCTGAGAGTCGCCCGACTGTCCCGCGCTGTCAGAGCCGACTTGACGGGGATCCTTCCCGAGTTCGTCTGGAGCGGCCTCGTTGCCCTTCACGCGCCCCTTAGTTTCGAGATTTTTTCGCATGCAATCCTCCTCGGTAGAGTTGGATGCGGTTTTCGGGGAAGGCGATGATCCGTTCAGCAGATCAGGCACTCAAGGATTTGAGCTCATCCAGCAGATCTGATCGTAGCTCCAACTGTCGCGAGGGATTCAACTTGCCACCACGAGAGGTGAGATAAAAAACATCAATCGCCATTTGACCTTCAGTATCGATCAACGCGATTTCAATATTGCAGTGCTGGTGTGAGAAACGAGAGGAGATGCGGTGAAGCAGACCGAGGCGGTCTTGCGCAATCACTTGGACGAGCGTGCTTGTCTCTGAACACTGATCGTCGAACTCGATGCGGGTGTCGATCTTGACCTTCGTTCCCCCTTTGGACTCAGCACGCATTCGATCGCGCAACATGCGATCCAGGTCAGCCTCACCACTGATCACATCGGCTATGCTGCGCTGAAAGCGTTCCCACTCGGGAACATTGAGTTCGAGAGTGCGAAAGCGGTCGGTAAAGAAAAACGTGTCCAGCACAACTCCCGTAGCGTTGGAGAAGGCGTCGGCTTTTACGATATTCATTCCCCAAGCCGCCAAAGCCCCAGCAACATTGGCAAACAGAAAAGGACGATCTTGTGTGACCAGGGTCAGCTCAAACCAGTGCCGGCCGCGTTCGAGATGAAGCTGGATGGGATCGCCAGCCAGCGAGTCCGCCATTCTAAGATGTTGCAGAATTTCTTCGGGGCGGAAACTTCGCAAGTACCTGCGTGGCATTCCTTCAAGGAAAACTTTCAATCGCGCAGTAGAATCAGGCGCCGTGCTTTCAAGCCGGGCAAGGGTTTCATTTTGCTCGGTCTCCGCGTGCAACCGCTGGTCGGCAGTCCGAGTCATGCAGTTAGCCGAAGCCATGTAAAGCTGCCAAACATTCTCGGCCTTCCATGGAGTGAGCGCTTCAGGGTTGACCGCCTTAATATCGGCATACGTCAAAAGACAAAGCATTTTCAGCCGCTCCGGCGTCCCCATCTTCTCTGCAAAACCCTCAATCGTGGCGGGATCATAGATATCCCGCCTCAGCACGGACGAAATCTCCAGATGACTGCCAATCAGAAATGCAATCGTCTCTCGTTCCTCGGCATCAAGGCCAAGCCGGTCCATACAGTCATGCGCGATCTGCAAGCTCGTGAGCACGTGATTCGTTCCCGGTACTCCCTTACCGACGTCATGCAGCAACAGGGCCAGATAGAGCAAATCGGGACGTTCTAATTCTTCCAACAGGCGGCCATAGCGCTGGTCCCACTCTGAGCTCGACTTGCCCGCACGATGAAGGCATTCGATCGCAAGAAATGAATGTTCATCCACAGTAAAGCGGTGATAGAAATCACGCACCACGAGCGAATCGATCAGCTTGAGTTCAGGCAGCAAAATCGTCAGCAGCCCAAGCGAATGCATGGAACGCAAAGCATCAGCCGCGTGAGGCTCCACGAGAACCGGCTGCAAGTACCGCCACCTATCTGGTCCTGAGGGTGGCGATTCAAGCAGGGTTGGCAGTATCTGCTGGATACGGCTCTCGGTGGACATAGCCGGTTTCAATCCATGGTGCGCAGCGAATCCGAATATCCGAAAGAGGAGCTCTGGATCATGCACTGCGGATGGCTGGTTCAGCAGAATCAATCCATTCACAACCGAGAAATCGGCGTTTGAAAGCCGTGAGCGAAAATTCTGAAAATGGCGGTAGAGAGATGAATGCGAACCCGGCACCGACTCCAGCAGGCGCAAACACTCATAGTGGACTTCGCGCGCATGTCGAAAGTATGTCCGCATCCAGGCTGCTGCATCCTGCGTTTGCGCGCCATCTATGCAAATGTGCCGCGCGGCAGCCTCGTCCTGCGACTCCCATGCGAGCATGTTGTCGTCACGGCCCTGCCGATAGTGAAGAAACGTTCTCACCGAACTGAGAAACTGCATCGCCGGACCAAAACTCTTCTTTGCTGAGTCGGGAAGAAGCGTTTCTTCGGCCGGCCATGAGCGCTCCTTGTCCATCGCCGAAAGCAGTGAAAGCCAATAGGCCACGTTATAGTCACGAAGTCCGCCTGGAGCCTCTTTGACGTTGGGCTCGAGATGAAAAACCGTGTTGCCGTATTTGGCGTGACGGGAACGGGTTACTTCCGCAAGCTGCTGGATGATGTAATTCCCTTCCCGTGCAAAAAACCGGGGCAGCAGTCGATCGTGAAGGCGTTGGAATAGTTCACGATCACCAGCAACGTAGCGCGAATCGATCAGAGAAATTGTGAATTCCACATTTTGTGGATCAAATTGATCACACTCGGCTAAGGTCCGCGTCGTGGGACCGAGTTTCATTCGTAAGTCCCACAACTCCTGACAATAATTGCGAATGGTATCCCGCAACAGAGCTTCAGTGCTGCGGTCGGCATGCAGAAACAGGATGTCCACATCTGAATGCGGAAAAAGAGACCGACGACCGAATCCACCCAGCGCAACTAGCGCAAAATTGCTGGCGCCTCCGGCAGGCGAAATGACTTCATCCCAAAGCCGTAGGAGAATTTTTTCGACCAGAGCAGTACGCTGTGCAATCGCCGACGCACCGTTGCCTGTGGATTCAAAATCCCGCTGAGTTTGCGCGGACTCGCTCAGGTAAAGGTCGCGAAGCTGCATGCGGATGGTGGCGGCTGTGCTCATTGAGACGAGTATTGGCCCGTCCGCACTTTCTCCGGTAAAGGCCTCCATACACTGTACGCGCCACTACCCACAGCCCGGAAATTGAAACAATTTATGGAGGGAATCAGGAATGGTTATCGGAAGCTACTAGCTTCTAGCTATTAGCTTTTAGCGAGCAAGAACTGTCCACGATCTTGCATTTGGTTTGCTAGAAGCTAAGAGCTAAAGGCTAGAAGCTGTTTACAACGCGTTGTCTCCGCGCTCGTCGTTGCGAATACGAATGACTTCATCGATACGCGAGCGAAAAATCTTGCCATCACCAATTTTTCCGGTTTGGGCTGCATTGACGATAGCTCGCTCGACCTTCTCAACCATGTCATCCGCCAGCACCATCTCGATCTTGATCTTCGGAATAAGATCCACCGTGTACTCGCGGCCACGATAAACCTCGGTATGCCCCTTCTGTCGTCCGTGCCCGCGCACTTCCAATACCGTCATGCCATCAATGCCGATGTCGTGCAGCGCATTCTTAACTGTTTCGAACTTCGAGGTCTGAATGATGGCTTCGATTTTCGTCATCGTGTGTGTCCTTATTCAGTGTTAGTCCGCGGCACAAACCCGGGATTACGTCGAAACGTCCCAGTAGTAGCCTTCTTCGCCATGTTGGGAGAGATCGAGCCCCTGAACTTCATGCTCGGGACTCACGCGCAGCCCGATCGTCAGATCCACAATTTTCAGGATCACAAGCGTACCGACGATGGCGATGATCCAGGCCATCACCACCCCGACAAACTGATTCACAATCTGGTGAGAGTTGCCCTCGATCATGCCAGAGGGAAGCACTGCTCCTTGTGCGTCCCTGAAGATGGGATTGACCGCACTGGAAGCAAAAATTCCTGTCAGAAGCGCGCCCAAGGTTCCACCCACGCCATGCACGCCGAAAGCATCGAGCGAGTCGTCATAACCCAGGCGCATTTTGACTTTGGTGACCATAAGGTAGCAAACGATTCCGGCAGCCAATCCAATCACCAGCGCAGACATCGGGCCGACAAATCCTGATGCCGGAGTGATGGCCACCAGCCCTGCAACTGCACCCGAAATTGCACCTAACGCACTCGCCTTGCCATTGCGTAGCCATTCCGCGCCTGCCCAGCCGATTACGCCTGTAGCCGTCGCCAGATGGGTGGTCACAAAGGCGCTGGTCGCCAAGGCTCCCGCGGATAAGGCGCTGCCGGCGTTGAATCCGAACCAGCCAACCCACAACAAACACGCGCCGACGAAACTTAGGACGACGCTATGAGGCGTCATCGGCTCCTTCGGATATCCCAAGCGGCGTCCCAAATAAATCGCGCAGACGAGTGCTGACACTCCGGAAGTGATATGCACCACCGTTCCGCCAGCGAAGTCGAGGGTCGGGAAACGGCCGCCCAGAGCCGCATTGAGCAGTCCACCCTTGCCCCACACCATGTGCGCCATGGGATCATAGACCAGGAAGGACCACAGCACCATAAATACCGCCATTGCGCTGAACTTCATGCGTTCCGCGAACGCCCCCGTGATCAGCGCCGGCGTGATGATGGCAAACATCAACTGGTAAATCATGAATGTTTGCTGCGGAATTGTAGGCGAGTAGGCGGGATCGGGTTCCAGACCGACGCCACTCAGGAAGAGATGGTGAAAGCCGCCAATGAAACTCGTACCGGAACCAAATGCCAGGCTGTAACTGCACAGTGCCCACAGCACGGTGATGAGAGCCATCATGGCGAAGCTCTGCATCATGGTCGAGAGGACGTTCTTTTTTCGCACCAGCCCGCCGTAAAAAAGGGCGAGTCCCGGGCCGGTCATCATCAGCACCAGGGCCGCGCTGGTGAGCATCCAGGCATTGTCCGCTGAAGCCTTGGCGTCGGCGACCTGCTGCTCAACTTTTGCAAGACGATCGCTATCGCTTGGGACGGCAGAGGGAACTGAAGCCTGTGCCCACAAGGCAGGCGTGAGCGCCATGAAAAAGAAAACTGCTATTACAGAACGATCAACACGGATCTTCCGCATGAGTGTCTTCCTGGACATCAGCAGGTAAGTCAGGCGATCACTCTAACGAAAGCAGAAGCAAATCGGAAAGCGATAATTTTGATCGTCTCTATAAGAAAAAAATATGACGAACACCTGTTACTGCCGATTCTGGGCGACTTCGAGCCGGGCCTGCGCGCGCTCAACTCTTCCGAGGGCTTGAGCGACATCGTGCTCGGTTTGCGCTCCTCTTAGCGACTCTTCGGCTTGAGAAAGGGAACGCTGGGCGCGAGGGATATCAATTTCGTCCGCCCGTTCGATCGTTTCCGCCAGGACCGTGACACGGTCGGGCAGCACTTCCGCGAACCCCCACGCTAGCGAAAACCGATGCGACTGGCCACCGGAACGGTAGCTGATTTCACCAGCGCCCAACTCAGTGATCAGCGGAGCGTGCCCGGGAAGCACGCCAATGTAGCCGTTGCGCCCGGGTATCTGCGCTTCGTCAGCGGCTTCTCTGACGACCAGTTTTTCTGGAGTCACGATTTCGAGTTGGAAAGTATCGGGCATGTTCAATCACGCGTCGTACGTCGTGCGTCGTCCGCAAAACCAAACCTTATGTAGTGCTCGTTCAGTGTAGAAGCTTACTTCGCTGTTTCGCGACCACCGAGAAGTGCAATCAACGACGCTCTTACGCCGCCTTCTTCATCTTCTCGGCGGCCTCTAGTACTTCCTCGATCGGCCCCTTCATGTAAAACGCTTGTTCCGGGATGTCATCGTGCTTGCCTTCGACGATCTCCTTGAAACCTTTCACAGTATCGGCAATCTTGACGTAACGTCCGGGCGCGCCCGTGAACTGCTCAGCTACATGGAATGGCTGCGACAAGAAACGTTGAATTTTGCGCGCGCGTGAGACCGTCACCTTCTGGTCTTCGCTCAATTCGTCCATGCCGAGAATCGCGATGATGTCCTGCAGATCTTTGTAGGTCTGCAAGGTCCTCTTAACGGACTGAGCAACATCATAGTGCTCCTGGCCGACAATGCGGGGATCGAGAATTCGCGAAGTGGAAGACAACGGATCAACGGCAGGATAAATTCCGATCTCCGTCAGCGCGCGCGAGAGCACGGTCGTTGCGTCAAGGTGGGCGAATGTCGTCGCCGGTGCAGGGTCGGTGAGATCGTCAGCGGGGACATAAATCGCCTGCACCGAAGTGACCGAACCTTTCTTGGTGGACGTGATGCGCTCCTGCAGTTCACCCATTTCAGTTGCAAGATTGGGCTGATAGCCGACCGCGCTAGGCATGCGTCCAAGCAGAGCCGAAACTTCTGACCCAGCCTGGGTAAATCGGAAAATATTGTCGATAAAGAGCAGCGTGTCTGCGCCTTCTTTGTCGCGGAAATATTCAGCGACGGTCAGACCAGTTAAGGCCACGCGCAAACGCGCTCCGGGCGGCTCGGTCATCTGGCCATAGATCAATGCAGCTTTCGACTTGTCCGGATCGCCGGGCTTAATCACACCCGATTCAGTCATTTCCAGCCATAAATCGTTACCTTCGCGAGTGCGTTCGCCAACACCGGCAAAAACCGAGAATCCACCGTGTTGCTTGGCGACGTTGTTGATCAACTCCATGATCACGACAGTTTTGCCGACGCCCGCGCCGCCGAACAATCCGATTTTGCCGCCTTTTAAAAATGGCTGAATCAGATCGACAACCTTGACGCCGGTTTCAAACATCTCGGCGGTAGTGGCCTGATCTTCGAACAGTGGCGCGGGACGGTGAATCGGGTCGCGCTGGTTCGAGGCGATGGGACCCAAGTTGTCCACAGGTTCGCCAATCACGTTCATAACGCGGCCAAGCGTGCCGTGGCCAACCGGCACCGAAATCGGCCCGCCGAGATCGAGCACCTTCATGCCGCGCACCATGCCGTCTGTCGGTTCCATGGCAATAGCGCGCACGCGGCCTTCGCCCAAATGCTGCTGGATCTCGAGTATAACGTTGATGGGTGAAGGCACATTGAAGCCGTCGCTGACCACGCGAATGGCCTGATAAATAGGCGGCATGGCGGCTGCGTTGAATTGCACGTCCACTGCGGGACCGGTGATTTGAATTACGTGTCCGACATTTTCCATAAAATCAGCTTCTAGCCTTTAGCTGTTAGCTCTTAGCTTTCTGTTCCCGATGATCTGCCCGGCTGACTGAAAGCCGCTCATTCAGCTAAAGGCTAAGGGCTAACAGCTAAGAGCTTCTTTTACAATGCTGCCGCTCCGCTCACGATCTCGATAATTTCTTTTGTAATCTTCGCCTGACGAATGCGGTTCATCTGCAGAGTCAATGAATCGATCATATCGGTTGCGTTGTTGGTGGCTGATTCCATCGCGGTCATGCGAGCGGCATGCTCGGCAGCAACCGACTCCAGCAGCGCACGAAAAATCTGGATGCCGATATATTTCGGCAAGAGCGAACGAAATAATTCCCGTGGCGACTGCTCATAAATGTAATCCACTGGCGCAGTCGCAAATGCCGCAGCGCGAGCGTCAGCTTCTCGAGTATCAGCCAAGCGCAATCCAACTCCAGCGCCTCTGGCGGCCTCGATAGCGCGCTTCTTCTCTTCGATCTCCATCTCTTTCGCCTCTGCTACTGTCTGTGTGCCGATCTGTTCGACCGGCAGAATCTGTTCGACAACAAGGCGCTGGGCGATAACAGACTTGAACTCGTTGAAAACGATGTAAACCGAATCGATCTCCGTCTTCTCATAACGCTCGATGATACGTTCGGCCATCTCTGAAGCAAACGAATACTGGAGCTTGGCCACTACTCCGATCTGCTCACCCACCAGAGTGGTTTGCGCCGAGCCAGCAGCCCCCGACTTCCTTGGCTCTGCGGCTTTAAACCGTCGGCGGAGAAAGTCGCGCCCTTTTCGGCCGATGGCCTCAACCTCAATGTTCTTGCCTGACTTGGAATCCAGAAAACGCATGGCAGCTTTCAGAATGTTGGCGTTGAAAGCGCCCGCTTTGCCCATGTCACTGGTGACCACAAGAAGAAGGATGTTTTGTTCCTCCCG
>QHZW01000490.1 GCA_003224815.1 Acidobacteriota bacterium
GGTTTTGCCCAGCAGCAAGCGTCACACCTGCCTTGCTGAAATTGGCAAAGCCTTTTGCGGCTGCCGAAACGCTATACGAACTCGCCGGCAACGATTGAATCTGGTATGCGCCCAATTGATCGGTGGTCGCGCTTGCGTGCTTGCCACCCGGGCCGGTGACGGTTACCGTCGCTTGCGGAATGACTGCGCCCGTCTGGTCGGTCACTTTTCCAGTAAGCGTGGCATTCGGCGCCTGCGCAAACGCACTCAATGCGAGAAGTATCAGAACGATGATGTGACCAAGTGTTCTCATTTGTGGCTTTGCGTTCTTGCGAGGCTTACTGCCCTGGACCTTCTCCTCCGGTGCCTGCCGGTTGACCAAGATTCCAGGGTGAAAGAATAGTAGAGGCCGCGTTAGTGCCAGCGGGTGCTGCGCTCAGGATGGGCTCGACCCCTGACAACAGAGTGATGGCCGTCGGCTGCGAATTAGCACTTCCCTCCGTCGCTACCAGCATCACCGCGTCGCCTTTATTCAAGTCCGTAATCGAAACGGCCGGAATTCGTGCCAGCATCTGCTGAAAATCTGGAGGGCCGCTACCATTGCCGCTCCATCCAGCGCCTTGCCCACGCATAGCATTCCCATTCTGCCCCCCGCGCATGCCGCTTGCGCTGGCTTGCGAATCTGCTCCGGCCGCACCGCTGCGGGCTCCGTGCCAGTTCTCCCGGCCTGCTGCACTTGGTTGGCCGCCTTGCGTGGCGCTGCCTTGATCCCCCGCCGCAACTCCAGGCGTACCGCCCTTCAATCTCATTGCAATTCCCATGGCCACAAACTGTGGCAACTTGCGGAGCTGCGAATCCGGCCCAACCATCACGGTCACAGGTTTCTTGGTCATAAGATCGGAAATCGTGATGCTCTGGTTTGTGGCATCCGTCGAAACCACCGTTCCTGCTATGTCCCTGAACGAACCGGAAACAATGGCTTGCGCTGTGAATTCGGCTCCATCTGCATTCTTCGTGCCTCGTGCGCGGAGTTGATCGCCTGCCTTGATTTGGTCAAGAGTTCCTGGCTTCGCATCCTCGAATTTCACCGAGTCTGGAGAGTACCGCTTGATCTCGGCGCCGGGTCCAACATGAATCAAAATTGGTTTGCTGCCCGCCGCCAGTGAGTTGGCAATTACCACTGTGCCCCCGGACGGGTTCACGTCCTTCACAATTCCACCGATACCGCGCCGCCACTCATCGGTCTGGGCCTGTTGCCGGTGGGCAATGTCACCCTGCTTCATCACGATAGCAACCGATGCAAACAGTGCTCCGGCATCTCCAGCCTGTCCGCGGGCGGCGACTCGATCACCAACCTGAATATCTGAGATCTGAATTGGAGCCGCAGTCTTGAGGTCTGTCTGGCCAGGCGCGGCTCGCATGATGCGCGCAGAATCCGCGAACGTCACCGTCGCTTCCGCTCCATCGAGAAGCGCTCCTGCAAGGGAAGCTTGCACCGCACGCATCATCATGGATTTTCGCAGGTTCGATCGCATAGCTACTCCCTTCAATTCAAACACGCGCCAGAAAGCCGAGGGCGTAAAGAATTGTCAAAGATTGAAAGGGAGCGCTCTAGCAGTGCAACGCGTGACTTTAGCATCGTGAACGCCGGGGATGGGATGCTTGTTGGGCCGGGCACGTGTGGGGACGGGATCAAGATGTGGGGACGGGCGCCCTCGCAAGCCTGCCCTGAGTGAAGTCGAAGGGTCCGGGTCGAGCGCAGTTCGGCAGGCTACTTCCCGGCTTCCAGCTCCAGTAGTTTCTGCTTTCGCTGGATTCCCCAGCGGTATCCGCCCATATCGCCGTTTGATCGCACTACGCGATGGCATGGAATCGCAATCGCCACCGGATTATTCGCACAGGCGTTCGCTACCGCGCGCACGGCCGAAGGCTGCTTAATGGCCTTCGCCACATCGGAATACGATCGCGTTTCGCCGAACCCAATCGACTGCAAGTAAGACCAGACCCGTCTCTGAAATGCAGTCGCCTGAATATCGAGCGGGAGAGTCGGCGCAACTTCCAGCCCCTGCATATGACGCATCAGGCTGTGCACGGTCGCCGCTAACGTGTCATCATCGCGACGCCGATTTGCGAACGGGAATTCCTGCTTGAGTCCCTGCTCAAGCTCTTCATCGGAATCCGCAAACTGGATGCTGCAAATCCCTTTGTCTGTGGTCGCGATGAGAATCCGCCCGAGCGGCGAATTCGCGCAGGTGTACCGAATGGGCGCCGCGATGGCCCCGCGGCGATACTTCGCCGGCTGCATTCCCAGTTCTGAAGTAGTCCGCTCATATAACCGGCTGGTCGAGCTATACCCGGCTTCGTGCATAGCTCGTGTGACCGACTGTCCGGATTTCAACTTCTGCCGGAATCCGCGCATGCGGCATGAATCGGCGTATTCCTTAGGAGTGATCCCGAGCGCCGCCTTGAACGTTCGCTGCAAATGAAACGGACTTTGCTCAAACTGCTCGCCCAATTGCGCCAGCGTAATAGGTTCGTCGAGATGCTGCTCGATGTATCGGCAGACGGCCTTCACCATCGTTTGCTGCGGATTGCCACTCGCGGCTTTCGGCCGGCAGCGCAGGCAAGCGCGAAAACCGGCGCTCTCGGCTTCCTGTGGCTTGGCGAAAAAGGTCACGTTCTCGCGTCGTGGCCGTCTCGATGGACACGACGGCCGGCAATACACACCTGTTGACGAGACAGCAAACACAAAGCTGCCGTCGCTTGCACCGTCGCGCTTCACAACTGCCTGCCAGCGTGAGTCTTCTGTTAATGTAGCCATTTGCAATTGTTCCGGGGCGTTGCTGAATAAATATTTCGATTCTTGTTCAGGATATCTGGATTCGAAGATCAATGTCGCATTGTTCATGAGCAAAGATTATGCGGGGGACGGAATCTGTGCTATCCGTATCTTGCGGTCAAATTGATTTTTTCATCGAGCGCTACCTGCTGAGCAAATCGTGGGCACGGATACCGGAACCAAGGACACAATCATCGCTACGCGTATTCTTCGTCCGATCGCCTTGGACGCAGAACATCCCGCTCCCGACTGGCAATCTGCTGAACTCATCCGCTTCGATTCTGACTGGCAAGGTAAAACTCCCGACCTTGGCGTCGAGACCGAAGTCCGCGCCCTGTGGGCGCCGCAGATGCTTTACCTGCGCTTCGTGTGCCGCTACCGCCAGCTTTTCGTCTTCGACGACTCTGACCCTAATGGGCCCCGCGATCACCTCTGGGACCGCGATGTCGCAGAAGCGTTTCT
>QHZW01000223.1 GCA_003224815.1 Acidobacteriota bacterium
AACGTTCGGGGATAATCGTGTAAAGCGGCACAAGTGTAATGGGTTGGCTTTGTCCCGCCGCTTGAAACGTCAGTGGTTGCTTCGAATCGCCCTTCACCCACTCGGTCGGATTCGCCGGATCGGAAACAATCTCAGGGACTTTGCATTGATCGGTGGGCTTGGGTTCATAGTCCCCGTACATCATTTCTTTAGAAATCGGATCGAAGCGTCCCGCGAGCACCAGCGGGCCATACATCATGGCTTGCACACGGTTGTCATCAGGCATGGGCGCAGTGTGCAACCCCATTGGAAGGCTTAGTTCGATTCTGTCACCCGATTTCCAAACGCGATTGAGCGCCAAATAACTGCTGGGACTCGAAAACACCGGCAGCGGGGCGCCGTTGATTTTTACGCTTCCGCCGTTCGCCCAGTACGGAACTCGCAGATTGATTTCCATCTGCACAGGATTTTTGGCAGAAATGACAATTGCAGTTCCTTGCTGTTCGGGAAACTTAGTTTCCTGGCGGAGACTGATACCTCTTTCCGGCCATTCCAGTTGCGAGGCGACGTAAAGATTCACGTATAAAGAGTCGTTATTGTGAAAGTAAATTGTGTCACTGAGCTTTGCATACTCTTCAGATCCGGTACCGGTGCAACACCAGAAGGCATCGAATGGTCTCCCAAAAGTTTTCCAGTAACCTGAGGCGAGCGGCAGATAGTACATCATGGTGCCGTCTTCAGGGTTGATGGTGCCGAGCCGGTGATTGAAGATCAACCGTTCGTAGTAGTCCATCAGGCGGGCATCGGGCTGCCAGCCAAAAAGGTGCCGCGTCAACTTCATCATGTTGTACGCGCAGCAGTCTTCCGTAGTGTTGGTGCTGAGCTCTGTCGCGAGCTTTCCAAGATCGGTGTTCCAGGATTCATGATTACTAGTTCCACCCGTGCAATAACTGCGCTCACTGACTACTTCGTCCCAGAAATATTCCGCGATATCACGATACCGACGGTCGCCTGTAAGTCCGTATAGACGCGCCGCCGCTATGACCTGAGGGATGTGCGTGTTGACGTGCAATCCTTTTAACTCATCGCGGTGACCCGCCAGCGGATCGAAGAACTGCCGCTTGTCGAAACGCTGCGCGATCGCGAGGTAATATTCTTTGCCGGTAATGGCGTACAGGTTTGCGAGGCTCTCTCCCATGCCGCCGTATTCCGTTCCCAGCACACGCTGCATATGTTCATAACTGAGCGATCCCGTGTAGGAGCCGGTCCAGGAGGCAATCTGTTCGGCGACTTCGAGCGCCTGCGCGTTCCCCGTGTACACATACATGTCCAGCAGGCCAGCAATAATCTTGTGGATCGTGTAAAACGGCGCCCAAACTTTATCGCGATTGCGCAAGCGATCGAAAAATTCGATGGGGAAAGCGCTGAGGTATCCGCCGTTGTTCAGACTCTTTTGGCACTTCGCGAGTTCGGTCACCATCACGTCGCCGTTTCTCTTCAGGTCTTCGTCGCCCGTGCTCGCGTACATCAAAGCAACAGCGGAAAGATAGTGACCACCGGCGTAGTGTCCTCGCAGCTCGCAATCCGGCGCTTCCCATCCGCCGAGCGGCTGGGCGGAAGATGGAGTACCGGCGTTGATTCGAAACGTATGCAGCAGACGATCAGTCGGCAAAGAATGCAGATATCGCTGATCGGCTTCCATTGCCTGTTTGCATGGACCGTCGCCAAGCCGCACCTGCTTCATCGGAAACGGGCGCACCCTCCATGAAATTCTCTCGCGGCTGACCGCCTTTCCATCTTTATAAGTGGTGTTCAGAACGGGATCTTGTGCCGGCAGAGTTTTCGAAATGAGAGCAGCCCCCGCTACAGAGGCAGCAGTAGTTATGAAATTCCTGCGAGAGAATTGCGCTGATAGAGTCAAGGTTAGCTCCTCAATGAGGGATGTACGCGCTATGTGGATATTGTATACACTACTCCTGGCCCGACAACTACAGCAAGGGCGGTCTGCGGGCCCACTTCCAAGTGCAACGAATAAGCTAAAGGGAGCAAAACCGTCGGTTATATGATTCGAATTCTCCACTACCTTATATTGTGTGGGTGCTCGTTCGCAGTGCTGTCGGGGTTATCGGCGGCGCAAGCTCCGGATGCGATCCCTTCCGCAGCGCGTGGGCTTGAACTCGCCTCAAAAGGGCGTTGCCGGGAAGCTCTTCCTCTATTGAAGAAGGCCGCTCCCACGATCGCGGATAAGCAGATCAAATATCGGACGGGGATGGCGATGGCTCGTTGCGCAATGAGCCTGGAGCAAACCCAAACGGCGGTCGAAGCTCTCTTGACTCTAAATCGCGAATTCCCGCACGATGCGGAAGTGCTCTACATCAGCACTCATTTTTACTCCGAGCTGGCCTCGCGCTCTTCGCAGGAATTAGCCGCCACGGCTCCCAATTCTTCTCAGGCGCAAAAACTGGAAGCGGAGGCCTTTGAGTCGCAGGGCAATTGGGAGAAAGCCGCCGCACAATACCATCAGATTATCGAACATGATCCTCAAGTGCCCGAAATCCATTATCGTTTGGGACGAATTTTTCTTTCCACAAATCCGCCGCAGCCCGAGGAAGCCAAGAAACAATTCGAACAGGAGCTCAAGGTAGATTCCACCAGTGCTTCCTCCGAATTTATGTTAGGCGAAATTGCGCGCCAGTCTGGCCAATGGAACGAAGCCATCGCGCATTTCTCACGTGCCTCGCAACTCGACCAGGGATTCGTCGAAGCGTATCTCGCACTGGGAATGTCGCTGAATTCTGCGGAAAAATTTTCCGAGGCCGTTTCTCCATTGGAGGCGTACGTCAAGGTACAGCCTGGCGATCCTGCCGGCCACTATCAGTTAGCAACGGCTTACGCGCGAACAGGACGTAAACCAGAAGCTGATCGGCAAATCGCGCTACAGCACGAGACGGCAGCCAAGAGTCCGCGTTCGGACCAACACTGATCGGAGGCGGGCGTGAAATCAGAGGACCGGAACATGTCGGACCTGGTCTCCCGTCGCCGTTTCCTTCGTATCGCAGGTATCGGAGGCGCTGCTGTTACCGCATCCAATAGTTTCTGTCCATGGGTCTCCGCTGCCGACGGATCTGCGCCTGCGTTTGAGGAAATTCCAGCAGCTGCCAGCGGAATCGCATGGGTGCATGTGAACGGACGCTCGCCGATGGCGCACCTTCCAGAAACGGTCGGAGCGGGTTGCGCATTTCTCGATTACGACAACGATGGCTGGATGGATATTTACCTCGTCAACAGCGGGCCCTGTGATTTCTACAGTCCGCCACAGGCTCTACGGAACGCGCTCTATCGCAATAACCGTGATGGCACTTTCACCGATGTGACTATGAAAGCCCGAGTGCCCGGGAACGCATACGGAATGGGAGTTGCCATCGGCGATTACGACGGCGATGGATTTGCGGATCTCTACGTAACCCAGTATCCGCATAGCATTCTCTATCACAACAATGGCGACGGCACGTTTACGGACGTCACGGCCAAAGCTGGTCTCGCTGCTCCGGGATGGGCCACAAGCGCAGTCTGGTTTGATTATGACAACGATGGACGTCTGGATCTTTTTGTCTGCCGTTTCGTCGACTACAGCAAAGACAAGCTCAAGTTCTGCGGTGACAAGCTGACTGGTGAGCGCACTTATTGTATTCCAACGATTTACGATCCGACGCCATGCTGGCTCTTCCATAACAATGGAGATGGAACTTTCACTGATGTAAGCCAGAAGTCAGGCATTGCCGATTCGTTGGCAAAGGCCTGGGGAGTTGTAGCAGCCGATTTCAATAACGACGGTTTGATGGACCTGTACGTCACCAATGACACCGTGCCGAACTTCTTATTCGCGAATCGTGACAAGGGCAAGTTTGACGAGATCGGGACGCTAGCCGGAGTCGGAGTGAATGCATTCGGGAAGGCCCGTTCGGGCATGGGTGTCGACGCCGCCGACTACGACCACGATGGGTGGATCGACTTGTTCGAAGCGAATGTCGACCATGAAATGTTTTCTCTCTATCACAACGACAAGAACGAAGCCTTCAGTGACGCTGCACTTCCCAGCGGTATCGGGGAGGCGACACGAATGCTGAGCGGCTGGGGATTGAAATTCTTCGACTACGATAACGATGGCAATTTGGACCTTCTGCTTGTCAATGGGCATCCTGACGACAAAATTGACAAGCGTGTGCCTGGCGTGACTTTTCTCGAGCCCATGTTGCTGTTTCAAAATACCGGCAAAGGATTTAAAAACATGAGCGCAACCAGCGGTCCGATCTTTTCGATCCCGCTTGCGGGCCGCGGACTTGCAGTAGGTGACTTCGACAACGACGGATCAGTCGATGTGCTCGTTACACAGAACAACGGTGCGCCGCTTCTGTTGAGAAACAATGCTGGCCGGCAAAATCATTGGCTAGGCGTGAAGCTGGTTGGACGCAAAGCCAACATCGATGCGATCGGAGCAAAGGTGACTTACCGTTCGGGCGATTTCGAGCGGCAGCAGTTCAAGGTTGGCGGCGGAAGCTATCTTTCCTCGCACGATCCGCGCATGGTGTTGGGACTCGGTGAGCGAACCAAGATTGACTGGCTGGAAGTGAAATGGCCTCAGCCCAGCGGCAGGACGCAACGGCTCACGGATTTGCCGGTCGATCGTTACATCACGATTCTCGAAGGTGAGGACAAGTGGAATTAGGGGTGTACCAGTGATGAAAAATGTGGCGGGTCTTCTAACTCTGAGAAGCGTCGCGTTCTTGCTGCTGACGTCATGTGTGGTGGCCGATGCGCAACACCCAGGCGCAGCCAACTCGGTAACACCTCAGGATGGCCCGATTCAATTACGGAGCAATGAGACCCGTACTCAGGCTGATCCAAGCGCCGAAGAAGAACTACAGAAGGGAACTGCTCTTACCAGTCGTGGAGCATTTGCCGAAGCCATTCCGCATCTACTCGTGGTGCGCGGCAGAGTGGCGAACGAATATGCAGCGAGTTTCAATCTTGCCCTATGCTACGCAGCAACCGGCAAATTCGCGCCAGCTATTCAAATTTTGGCAGAGCTTCGCGCAACAGGACACGACAACGCAGATGTCAATAATCTGCTGGCGCAAGCGTACATCGGCAACTCTCAAGATCGGAACGCCTTGGACGCCCTTCAACGGGCCGCTTCGTTTGCTCCCTCAAACGAAAAGCTGTACACGTTGGTGGCTGACGCGTGCATGGCCAAGCAGAACTACGCGTTTGGGTTGCAAGTAACAGATTTGGGTTTGGCCCATATCCCGGCGTCGGCGAAGTTGCATTATGAACATGGAATGTTTCTGTCCCTTCTCGACCAATTTGACTCTGCCAAAAAGGATTTCGACCTCGCCCGTACCTTGTTTCCTGAGAGCGCCATCGCATTCATCGCAGAGGCACAGCAATCGATGCTTGCGGGGAATATACCCGAAGCTGTTCGCGCGGCACGCGAAGGAATCAGCAAGGGCCATCACGATTTCATGCTCCTGACGCTTCTTGGTGAGGCGTTGCTGGGTTCGGGGATTGCTCCGGGCGAACCCGCGTTCGCCGAAGCGCGAAATGCGCTGGAGAAGTCAGTCGAGGAGCATCCCAATTACGCCGGTTCACAGCTTGCGTTAGGGAAGCTGTATCTTTTGCAAAATCGTAGCGATGATGCGATCGCGCGATTGGAGATGGCACAGCAGCTCAGTCCTGCAAACGCAGCCGTCTATTCGAATCTGGCGAGTGCCTATCAGCGAGCAGGCGATCTTAAGAAAGCAGAAGCTGTGCTTGCAGTTTTGGCAAGATTGAATCAGGAACATGCTGAGAAGATTAGGTCTTCGCCCGAAGACCATAAGGTGAGTTATAGCGGACAGCAGATGCGGGGAATTGGCCCACCCGGCGAAAAATAGTCTAGGTTTTCTGAATGCGCGGAAACGGTCGTTCCACAATTCCTGTTGCTTCTTTGATCGCTATGATCTGATCGGCGTTGATATTCCGCAGCTTGGTGACATCTCCGCTTGGCCAGACGATCTCAATTGAATCAACCTTCGTATGTTGCCCCAGGCCAAAATGTAATCGTGGGTCTTGCGCTGACTGGTAGCTCATGCCACCTTTTCGCTGATCGT
>QHZW01000224.1 GCA_003224815.1 Acidobacteriota bacterium
GTTGAGAAGGCGAATCGGTAGATACAACATACTGCTGAACAGGGGAGTGGCCGAAGCATTACACAATGCGGCACCCGATCTCATCATCTGCGGTGGTTACAACTATGTTTCATCCTGGCAGGCAATGCGATGGGCTACTCGTAATCGCGTGCCGTTTCTGCTTTGGTCGGAAAGCACGGCCCGAGATCGCCGCTCCCGTCATCTTATGGTGGAATCGCTGAAGAAGCTCTTCTTCCGGAACTGCGCGGCATTTGTGGTCCCGGGAAGATCTGCCCAGGATTACCTTCACCAGATGGGTGTGCCGCGTCAGAATATATTCATAGCCCGCAATGCGGTCGATATCGGCCGCTTCTCGGAGATGGGCAGAAAAGCCAGGGCAAAAGCTGGACGCGCGCGCCACGAACTCGTTTTGCCAGAAAAGTATTTTCTTTTTGTGGGGCGACTGGTTCGGGAAAAAGGTGTTGTGGACCTGATTCAGGCCTATGGCGAGCTGCCGCAGGAGATACGTGAGCGCATCGGGCTGGTTTTTGCAGGAGATGGGCCAATGCGAGCCGAACTCGAGGTGCTGGCCAGAGATGTCTATCCTGGAACCATTCATTTTGCAGGCTTCATTGATCGTGACGGGTTAGCTGCCTACTACAGTCTGGCCGAATGCATCGTGTTGCCGACTTATTCGGATACGTGGGGCCTTGTGGTGAACGAGGCCATGGCCTGCGGCCTGCCGGTGATCTGTACACGTGTCGCCGGGTGCGCCGTCGAACTGGTCCAAAGCAATGGCCGTCTGATTGAGCCAGGCAATCTTCCCGAGCTTCGGCGGGCCATGATGGAGATTGCCGCCGATCCGGTCCTGCGGGATGGGATGTCGGCACAGAGCGAGGCGAGGAGTCGCGAATTCTCCCCCGAGGCCTGGGCCTCCGGAATCGTAGAAGCTGCGCACGCGGTAGGGCTGTCATGACTGAGAACGCAGCAAGAACGATGTTGGTGCTCGCCGCGGGCGCGACAATTGTTTTCTACTTATTGATTGCGAGACCACAATATCTGGCCAGCTATTCAACCCTGGCGATCTTCATCGGCGCAGAGTTGCTATTGGCTTCAGTCGTTAAATACAAGAAGGCTTTCTTTCCGATTCTGATTACAGTTTTTCTCCTGGCTGGCGCGCACATCCCTGTGCAGGGCGCATTTCTTCAGGGAAGGTGGATTGTGCTCGGAGTTGGTGCGGTCGCGGGCTTGGCAGTTTACATAACTGAAGGCAAGCATCGCTTCAGCGCTTTTCACCTCCTGGCTTTGCTTTGCGTGCTTGCGGCCGCCGTCTCCGCATCAGTATCTCAGTACCCGGAAGAGTCGGGGCTGAAGGCGGCAAGTCTCATGCTCTTGTTCCTGTATGTCGCTTGTGGAGCACGTTTGGCGGTGCCAGGCCTTAATCCTGAGTTCTTTTTCCGCAAACTGCTGCTTGCCTGCGAGGTCCTCGTATGGATCACCGCCATCCTTTACCTCTTTTTGCACTTCGAGATTTTTGGCAATCCAAATTCCCTTGGAGCAGTCATGGGTGTGGCGGTGATTCCCATGCTGTTGTGGGGCTTGCTGACCACCCCGACCCAAACCCGCCGAATCGGGCTTGGGGTGGAACTCGCCGTAGCCGCATTGCTACTAATGAACAGTTTCGCCCGCGCTGGCATTGGCGCAGCTATCGTCGCATGCCTGTTGCTTTGCCTTTCACTGCGGCGCTATCGGTTACTGATCAAAGGCACGATGGCATCAATTGTCATCGCCATCGCCGTCATTACGATTGTCCCCCACTCGGTACGTGGGCCCGACATTGATTCTTCCCAATCGGTGAAGTCTGCCTTTCTCTACAAAGGCAAAATGAGCTCGGGAGTGTTCGGATCAAGGCGCAGCGTATGGCAGCAAACCTGGGATTCAATCCGTCAGAACCCCTGGTTTGGAACTGGCTTTGGTACCAGCCTTATTTCCGGTGATATTAATAATCTGAGATTCAGCGGACCACACTTCGATTCTTGGGTACAGCGCGAGCACGGCAATAGTTATCTTGCCATCGCCGAATGGACCGGACTGCTTGGTGTTCTTCCTTTTTATCTGCTACTGGCGCTTATCGGAACGAACGTGACGCGAGTATTCAGGTGGTTGCGCCGCACCGGAGACGTCTTTTCGCCATCAGCTCCAGCCGCCGCCATTGTTGCAGCGGGACTTTGTCACGCCATGTTTGAAGACTGGATGTTCGCGGTCGGCTACTATCTTTGCGTCTTTTTCTGGGCCATTGCATTCATCATGGTTGACGTGCTTCCGCGCGCTTCGATCGTGTATGCGCCGGAGATGTTTGTGCCTTCACCGGTTCAGTACGCCGGAGCCGCAGCTTCCGGTCAATGATGCACATCTTCATTAACGGACTGGGCGCGAGCGCTGGCGGAGGGCTGACTTACCTGCGTAATGTTCTGCCTCACTTGGCAAACCGAGAAGATGTCCGCGCGACTGTGGTTGTGAATCCGGAATCCGGAATTGATGGCAATGGAAACGTCAATGTAATTCGGATGCCTACGCAAGCTGGGACTGCACGGCGTTTCTGGTTTGAGCAGACAGAGCTTCCGACAATGGTCCGGCGTTGCGCCGCGGACATATTGGTTTCCGCCGGCAACTTCGCCCTGCGCCAATCGCCAGTGCCTCAGATTCTTCTGAGCCGTAATTCCCTTTACACTTCCCCAGATTTTTGCCGCGACCTGGTTTCGCGGCGTGAACTTCGCATGTGGCTCGATACGCGGATTAAAGCTGCATTTGCGAAGAGGTCAATTCACTGGGCCGATTGCACCGTCGCTCCGAGTCAGGCATTTGCTGGCGAATTACGAAGGTGGACAGGCAAGCGGGTGGTCGCCATTCATCATGGATTCGATCACGACCATTTTTTCCAAAGCCGGCCTTCGCTGTCTGAAGATGTACGCGCCAAACTTAGCTGTCCTCCTGGAGTATTGCGAATCGCATTGGTCAGCCACTACAACTACTACCGCAACATTGAAACTGTATTGAGGGCGATCGCATTGATCAGAACGCAATCAGGTGCGCCGGCGGTGCGTCTATTTCTGACTTGCGAGTTGAAAAAGGAACAGACGCCTGGCGCATACGATCCACAGTCCGCGGCAAAACTGATTGACGATCTCGGAATCAGAGATCACGTTGTGGAGCTTGGCGCTGTTTCTTACGAGCAACTGCACCATGTTTATCAAGCTTGCGACCTGTTCGTTTCCGCCGCTTATACCGAGACGTTCGCGCATCCTTTGGTAGAAGCCATGGCCTCCGGAGTGTCGGTTCTGGCTTCGGACTTGCTTGTTCATCGTGAAATCTGCGGCGAAGCAGCCCATTATTTCTCCACTTTTGCTCCCGAGCAACTCGCCGCTCAGCTGTCTCAACTTGCCGCGGACCAGCCTGTGCGCCAATTGATGACGATGCGCGGGCGCGAGCAGTCGCTGCGGTACAGCTGGAAAAGTCACGTAAATCAGATCATCTCGTTGGCCGAGGAATTGCTCAAAGGCAGAGTTGGCGAGCATCTGCGGAATGCGGCCAGTGCAGCGTGAGCACGAAGAGTTATCGCAGCCATCCCAAAAATCTGCGATGTTAAAAAGACGAGATGTGTGGAATTGTTGGCATCGCGGCCTGCGGCAAGGTGGTCCAGCCTGAAATTCTCAGGCAGGCGACGGCATCTCTCGCGCATCGCGGGCCGGATGATTCCGATTGCGTTGTTCTGCGCATGCAACACTCCCTGCCAATTGAAGTTGGTTTAGGCCATCGCCGGTTGGCCATTCTCGATCTTTCTCCGCTGGGACGTCAACCGATGCACGATCCTGAAACCGGCAACTGGATCGTCTTTAATGGGGAAATCTATAACTTCCGTGAGCTTCGAACCGAGCTCGAATTAGCAGGGTGCAAATTCCGAAGCAAAAGCGATACTGAAGTTCTATTAAAGGCGTATGCGGTTTGGGGAAAGGAATGCCTGAGCCGGTTGCGCGGCATCTTCGCCTTCGCAATCTGGGATGCCCGCGCAAACGCGCTGTTCCTCGCTCGCGACCCCATTGGGGTAAAGCCGCTTTACTATTCTGAACAGGGCGGGAACTTTCTTTTCGCATCTGAAATACGCACCCTGCTGGGGACGGGTCTCGTTTCGAGAAAACTCGATGCGGCCGGCCTGTTCACGTTCTTGAGTTTCGGATCGGTTTACGAGCCGCAAACTGCAATCGAAGGAATACTCGCTCTTCAGGCCGGGAATTATCTGACCTGGCAGGGCGGGCGAATCACAATTCGCCGCTACTGGACTCCGCCTACAATCAGCCATGAGAGCGTTCGCATGCAGACGGTGAGCGACGTTCCGGTTGGCGTCTTCCTTTCTGGCGGGATCGATTCCAGTGCGATCACGGCCGTACTCAGCCGTACGCAAACTCCCGTTACGTTGTCTGTGGCTTTTCGCGAGCAGGGCTACAACGAGTGCGAAGCGTCACGGTTGATTGCACGCCGCTTCAAGACCGACCATCACGAGATCCTCTGCTCGGCTGAAGAGGGGCTTGGCTACGCACAGCAAACCATTTCCGCCATGGACCAACCCACCATCGACGGCCTGAATACATACGTAATCTGCCGTAAAGCAAAGGAAGCTGGGATAAGGGTAGTTCTCTCTGGACTGGGCGGCGATGAAATGTTTGGGGGCTACAACAGCTTTCGCAGTGTGCCCCGAATGGAACAATTTTCGCGGTGCTGGAACCGTATGCCAGCGGTACGGGAAATTGCAGATCTCATCCTTCGTGGAAACGCACGCTCTGACTCGCACCGAAAGCTGCACGCTCTGATATCCGAGAACGGAAATCTGATCCATCCTTATTTCCTGTCGCGGGCGCTCTTTACTCCAGCGTGCGTTCGGCAACTCCTTTGCGGCGGGCATTGCTCTTTGTCCGCACAGGCCAGTTTGCGCCAGACGCTCGCGGAAACCGCGCCCATGGATGCCATTAACCGCGTCTCGTATCTGGAATCGCGCTGCTATATGATCAACACTCTTCTACGTGATGCCGACGTTATGAGCATGGCACATGGCCTAGAACTCAGAGTACCTTTGATTGACAATCAGCTCGCCGACCTGCTGTTCTCGATTCCTGGACGACAGAAGATCAATGGCACGGTGCCCAAGCCCTTATTGGTCGGAGCCGTGAAGGCAGAACTACCACACGAAATCATTCATCGCCGGAAGCAGGGATTCACGTTTCCATTCGAGCATTGGTTGCGAAATCAGATGCGCGACGAAGTCGAAAGCAGCTTTTCAGCTAGGAATGATAGCCCGCTCTGGGCCGCAATCGACCGTCGCGCTGCCCTAAACGTATGGAAAGATTTTCAGAATGGCCGCACGTCGTGGTCTCGTCCCTGGTCGCTTCACGTTCTGCAACGCTGGTGCGAGAAGAATCAGATTACCGTCGCATGACCGGACGGGAATATCACCGCGAATTCTTTAAAATTGTGCGCAGCCTTTTCGCGCTGTGATTAGTAGAAACAATCCCCAACGGCGCGCGACTCTGCTCAACAGCTTTCGGGGAAACAATCTCCACACGAGCCGGTAGCCACCCGATTGAAACCTGGAAGAAGGTCTGTGTAACAGCAGATCACCGGGGCTGAATACCTGTTCAATTCGGACATCGTCGAAGTGCGACATCATCTTCATGACTTCACGTTTCGAGAAGCTTTTGGTTCCGGGGCTCTCCAGCCGCTCATAGACGCATCGTTTCAATGACTGCCCTCGCCAAACGCCATATCGCAGCCAAAGCATCAATCCGGTTAACGACGCGTGGTGGTACAGCATGATCCTCACCGTCGCGCCCGGCTTCAGGATGCGCCAAGCCTCGTGCAGGCACCTCTCCGTATCTGGGCTGTGATGCATTACTCCATACGAATACACCACATCGAACGTTCCATTCGGGAAGGGCAAATTTTCTGCATCTGCCAGCCGCAAGTCGGGTTTTAATCCAGACCGCTCACAGCGAGCCTGAGCTCGGGCCAGGGAATTTGCGGAAAGATCAACTCCGGTCGCGTCAGCTCCCACCTTTAGCCACTGCTCGTAGTCAGCGCCCATTCCAACTCCGATTTCGAGGACGCGCAATCCGGCAGACGAAGAGAACCTCGCAAAATGCGGGATATGCGGCTCCAGTCGATAGCGTTCGGCGGCGTGGCAATCAAACTCCAGCAGATCGCCAAGGTAGCGGGACCCGCACGGTTCGGCATTCCAGAATTCAGCGACATCGGACTTGAGACGAGGGCGAACAGATCCGTAAGACACATAACGAAATTAGTCGAAACCGGCCGCGGTTCCGAGTACAAACTTGTGCACTCCCCGCCGCGTTTTCCGCTGTGGCTTTTCAAATAAGATGGCGACAGCATTCGCATGGCTGAGCGATCCCACCCATTTTTCGAAGCTCCTGATCATGACTTGCGCTCGCGGGCCCTGAGCGCAGAGCAACTGCCGGTCAGCGTGATCATCGCTGCTCGGAATGAAGCCGCCAACTTGCCGCGATGTTTGGAATCCTTGCCCGGCATGGGAGAGATTTATGTCGTAGATTCTCAGAGCACCGACCGCACCGTCGAGATCGCTCAGTCTTTCGGAGCCAAGGTAATTCAGTTTCATTATGCCGGTGGCTGGCCAAAGAAGCGCCAGTGGGCGCTGGATACGTTGCCCCTCTCATTCGACTGGGTGTTGCTGCTCGATGCGGACGAAGTCGTTACCCCGGAGCTCTCTTCGGAGATGCGCCATGCCATTCGCGATTCCTCAGTCACGGGATACTACATCGGACTCGACATGGTTTTCCTGGGGAGACGCTTGCGCCACGGCGGCGCTGGTTTTTACAAGCTGGCTCTTTTCCGGCGGTGGCAAGGTCGGTTTGAATGCCGCACTCAACAGCAGGACAGTTCCATGTGCGACATGGAAGTTCATGAACATGTCATCGTTGATGGCGCGACCCGAAGACTCAATCATCGCCTGCTTCATCACAACGTGGAAAATCTGGATCGCTACATTCACAAGCATAACCAGTATTCCAACTGGGAGGCGTGTGTCTGGACCTCAGCCGATCAGCAGGAATCGCAAATTCGGCCTAGGCTGTTTGGATCGCAGGCACAACGACGTCGTTGGCTAAGAAGGCGATTTTTCTGGATGCCAGGCTCGCCAGTATTTTTCTTTCTTCATAAATATCTGTTCTGCTTGGGAATCCTCGACGGCATTGCCGGCCTTATCTACTGCGGCTTTCAAGGCATTCAGTTTTTTCACATTAAAGCGAAGATCTACGAACTGAAACACGTCCCAAGCAGGGGGCGCTCGTTGCCCTCGGAACTCTCCGCCCGGGAGCTAACTCATGTGCGGAATTAGCGGTCTGGCCAACTGGGGAAATCGTGAAGCTCTGGCGCGCATGACCGCAGTCCAGTCGCATCGAGGCCCGAATGACAGCGGCATGTGGGACCATCACTCGCCAGATGGTTCCTATTTCGGCCTGGGAAGCCGGCGCCTTTCGATTCTCGACCTCACACCCGACGGTCACATGCCGATGTCGAACGAAAATGGCACGGTTTGGATCACCTACAACGGCGAAATCTACAATTTTGCGGACCTGCGCCGCGAACTCGAAGGCAAGGGCCACCGATTCGCTTCACACACTGATACGGAAGTGATTATTCATCTCTACGAAGAGATGGGTCCGGATTGCGTGATGCGTCTGAACGGTATGTTCGCATTCGCGATCTGCGATCGAAACCGGCTGGCTTTTGCGTCGGAAGCGAAAGCGCTGCTCGAAGTCCCCGGAGTTGATGCTGCCATAGATTTCGAATCCCTCGATCAATATCTGACCTTTCTCTGGGTGCCGGATCCGAAGACGTTGTTCAAGGGCATTGTCAAGCTGGGTGCAGGACATCGTGCGTTATTTCGCGACGGCCGCCTAGAGATTTCACAATATTGGGACCTGAGCTTTCCGCCCGCAGATCACGATTTTGGCTTGTCAGAAGAAAACCTCGCGAACGAGATTCGCGAACGCTTTCGCTACTCAGTCGAACAGCAAATGGTGAGCGATGTTCCACTGGGCGCGTTTCTGAGCGCTGGCCTGGACTCATCAAGCATCGTTGCCCTGATGGCGAGGACGGCCAAGCGCCCGCTGCGAACGTACACGATTACTTTTCCGGAGGAATATCGCAAAGGCGAGAACGCGCTCGATGATCCCGCAGTTGCGGCGAGGCTTGCGAAGCACCTCGGCTGCGAGAACCGCCAGATTGTGGTTGAGCCCAAAGTCGCCGACCTGCTCCCCAAGCTCTGCTGGCACATGGACGAGCCGACCGCCGACCCTGCAATCGTTGCCGCCTATCTTGTCTGTCGGGAAGCGAGCAAGGACGTAACCGTACTGCTCTCGCGAAGATGCCACGTGCGCTGCGTGATTGGGCAGAGAGCACGGTTGAAGGTATTCCTAACCTGCGCGGATCGCGTTTCAAGGGGCCTGTCCGCCTGCTGAAAAAGATGCTGCGCAGCGCAGCGCTGGAGCCGCGAGATCGATTTATTGCAAACGGCACCTACCTGGATTCGGATCAGCGCTCCAAGTTCTATTCACATGCATCACGCAGGGAGATCGAAAGCTGCGCGCCTGACTTCCAGCATCATGAACGTTTTGAGAATGTCAGTCACGCCGACTTTCTCAACCAGATGTTATATCTCGACACCAAGATTTTCATGACGAGCTTGAACCTCACTTACAACGACAAGATGAGCATGGCTTCTTCGGTCGAGGTCCGGGTGCCGTTCTTAAGTCGCGAGCTGGCCGAGTTTGTGGCCTGGAATGTGCCGCCGCGTCTGAAATTGAAAGGCCGGTTTGCTCTCACGACCAAACACATTCTGCGCAAGGCAATGCGCGGGGTCTTGCCCGAAGAAGTCTTAAGTCAGCCCAAGGCAGGCTTTGCTGCTCCGACGGATTACTGGCTGGCCCACGACCTGCGGGAGATGACGGATGACTTGCTCGCCACCGATCGTATTCGCGAGCGTGGTCTGTTTCGCCCCGCAGCTGTCCAACGCCTCATCCGCGAACATCGCAGTGGCCGGCATGACTGGGCGATGCAGATTTGGCAGTTTCTGACCCTCGAATTGTGGATGCAGAACTTTCTCGACCGCTCGAACGCTTCCCGTGAACGCGAAGCTGCACAGGCGGCGATTGCATGAAGCAGGTCCTGCAGAGCGCGCGTACCGGATCGATCGAGGTGGCTGAAGTCCCGCCACCGCGAGTTCTGCCGGGCTGCGTCCTGGTGAGAATTGCTGCTTCCTTGGTTTCCGCCGGAACCGAGCGCGCGTCCTCGGAGTTCGCGTCAAAAAATCTGCTGCAAAAAGCAAAGTCACGCCCCGATCTGGTCATGGATGCCATTGCCAAGGTCCGTCGGGATGGTTTGTTCTCTGCGATCTCCGCTGTACGCAACCGCCTTGATCAGCCGCAGGCCCTTGGATACAGCAGTGCCGGAACAATTATTGAAGTCGGAGATGGCGTCAGTGATCTGAAGCCTGGAGATCGGGTCGCTTGCGCCGGTGCAACCTTTGCTGTGCACGCAGAGTGCGCGTGCGTTCCGCGCCTGCTGGTGGCGCGCATCCCTGCAGCGGATGTCGATTTCGACAGCGCGGCGTTCGCCACTGTCGGCGCAGTTGCGATCCACGGGGTGCGCACGGCTGAAGCAAAAATCGGCGAAGTCGTAGGAGTGATCGGCGCCGGGCTGCTCGGGCAACTGTCAGTGCAGATTTTGAATGCCGCAGGGTGCCGCGTCATCGTCATTGACCCGGTGCAAAGCCGTGCCGATCTTGCGGCCAGGTCAGGCGCACTTGCTGCCACAACTTTGGAAGCCGAATTCCGCGATCTTAGCCTGGCTCATTCAGGCGGCAAAGGGCTTGATTCTGTTCTGATCACTGCCGAGACTCCGAGCAGCGGTCCGGTGAATCTTGCTTCTCAGGTTGCAAGGGACCGCGGCGTCGTAGTCGCAGTAGGCACAGTCGGCATGGAGCTTCAGCGCAAACTCTATTACGAAAAAGAAATTGATTTCCGCGTATCACGCTCCTACGGCCCCGGGCGCTATGACGACGCCTACGAGCAAAAAGGCCGGGACTATCCCATCGGCTACGTACGCTGGACAGAAACGCGCAACATGGAAGCGTTTCTGCAGTTGCTTGCTGATCGCAAGCTGAACATTCGTCCACTGATCACGCATTCGTTCGATATCGAAACCGCGCTCGACGCGTACAGCCTCATTACCGGGGGAAAAGCAGAACCTTATCTGGGTGTCCTCATTCGATATCCCGAGCACAGTGCGCTGGACAAGAGTGTTCGCCTCGAGTTGGTGACACGTGCGCGATGGGCTTCCCGAGTACCAGTTGTAAAGGTAGGCTTATTGGGGGCGGGAAATTTTGCTCAAAGCACTCTGCTTCCAGCGATGAAAAGTGACTCTGGAACAGATCTCATCGGGTTGTGCGCATCCAGCGGCGCCAGGGCGAAGGCGACGGCTGCCAAGTTCGGCTTTTCATGCTGCACTTGTGATGAGGATGCAATTGTTTCCGATCCGGCGATCAACACTCTGGTGATCACAACGCGACATCATCTCCATGCAGCCCAGGTAATTCGCGTGCTTCAGGCGGGAAAACATGTGTTTTGCGAGAAACCGCTGTGCCTGAACGAACAGGAACTCGAAGCAATTCGCAATGTTTATTCGCATACCAGCAACCTGCTCTTGATGGTCGGCTTCAATCGCCGATTTGCGCCGATGGCGCCAGAGATGAAGAAATTCCTCGGCCGGCCGAGGTCGCCTCTCATCATGAACTATCGCGTGAATGCGGGAGCGTTGCCCAAAGATCACTGGATCAACGATTCCGAGCAGGGGGGCGGCAGGATTATTGGTGAAGTCTGCCACTTCGTGGATTTTCTTTCGTTTCTCTGCGGAGCACCGCCGGTCAAAGTTGAGGCGAACGGCTTTGCATCGAGCGAAGATCAGAACGCCGTCATCTCTCTTGAATTTTCTGACGGATCGCTGGGCACCATTCATTACGCGTGCAATGGCGATCGAGCATTCTCCAAGGAGCGGGTCGAGGTTTTCGGGAACGGCTGCGTTGCCGTCCTCGATGATTTCCGGCGGCTCGATCTCGTCCGGCATGGAAGAAAACGGTCAATCCGCTCATGGCTCAAGCAAGACAAAGGCCATGTTGCGGAGTGGCAGGCGTTTGCTGAATCAATTCGCATGGGCGGTCCCGTTCCGATTTCATTCGAAGAGATATTTTCAACAACTCTTGCGACCTTCCGTATCGCCGAATGTCTGCGCTCTGGCCGGGAACAGCAGATTGCGATCGAACCTGCGGAACTTCTTGCGCCGCCGCTTGTCTCATGACTGCTTATTAAGAGGAAATGCGCATTATGTTGATTCTGGGACTTAACATGTTTCACGCCGATGCCTCGGCGGCCATCGTGCATGACGGCAAAGTTCTCTTCGCGATTGCTGAAGAGCGTCTCAACCGAGTGAAACATTATGCTGGCTTTCCCGCTCTTGCCATTCAGGCGTGCCTGGACGCGGCTGGAGCTAAGATCAGAGATATTGATCATGTCGCAATCGGTCAAGATAGCGATGCAAACCTCTCTGAAAAAATCCGATACGCGCTTGCCAACCCTGCGAAGCTGCTGAACTTTGTCCGTTTGCGGCGGCGGAAGCAGGAAATGAGGGACATTCGCGAACTGATCGCGAAGCGTTTGGACGCTGATGCCGACGGATTTCGCTTTAAGGTACATCACCTGGAACATCACATCGGGCACATCGCGAGTGCATACTACTGTTCCCCGTGGGACCAGGCTGCTGGATTCAGCTACGACGGTTCCGGAGATTTCGTCTCCACCATGATGGCGCGCTGCCAGGGTAGTGATATCAGTGTCCTCGATCGGGTTTTTCTGCCGCATTCCCTGGGAAGCTTCTACACCATGATTTGCGAATTCATCGGCTACAGCAAATATGGTGATGAAGGCAAGGTCATGGGATTGGCGCCATACGGCAAAGATACCTACTGCAAGCAAGTTCGCGAGCTGCTGATGACCGGCACCTCCGGTTTTCAACTTGATCTCGATTACTTCAAGCCCATCGGCAGCAACGAGGGCATGCAAATCAAGCCGGACGGTACTGTTGCTCTGGCGCGGCACTTCTCTGGCCGTATGGCGGAACTATTTGGGCCGCCGCGTGAACCCGATTCAGAGATCACGCAACGCGACATGGATTTGGCGTTCGCCATGCAGCATTGCTTTGAGGAAGTCTTCTTTCACCTACTCGACGAGTTGCACACACAGGTGCCGCTTCCGAATCTAGCAATGGCCGGAGGCTGCGCTCTGAACAGCGTTGCCAATGGCAAACTCTTCGCGCGCACGCCGTTCCGTCACACCTGGATCCAGCCTGCTGCCGGCGACGAAGGACTGGCAATCGGCGCGGCGTTGCACACTTACCATTCGGTGCTGAAAAATCGTCGCGACTGCGTGATGAAGAATTCTTATCTGGGGCCGGAATTCTCCGACGCCAGCATTGATGCATCGCTCAGAAGTGCGGGCCTCAAATACCGCAAGCTCGATCGCGGGCCGTTGCTGGATACTGTGGCCGGTCACATCGCACAAGGTGATGTCGTCGGATGGTTTCAAGGACGGATGGAGTGGGGGCCACGTGCGCTCGGAAATCGTTCGATCGTTGCTCATCCGGGACTGCCCAATATGAAAAATGTCCTTAACGCACGCATTAAGAGGCGGGAATGGTTCCGCCCGTTTGCGCCGTCGATCCTCGAGGAAAAGCAGGCTGAATACTTCGAGCACGATCACCCTTCGCCTTTCATGTTGCACGTTTACAAAATCAAGCCTGAAAAACGCGATCAATTATGCGCTGTGAACCATGTGGACGATACCGGCCGCTTGCAAAGTGTGGCCCACGATGAGAATCCCCTGTACTACGATTTGATCCGCGCCTTTGAGCGTAAGAGCGGGATTCCTGTCATTCTCAACACCAGCTTCAACGAAAATGAACCCATCGTTTGCGCACCCGAGCAAGCGATCGGATGCTTTCAACGGACCAAAATGGATGCCATTGCAATCGGCCCATTCGTCGCGTTGAAGTCGGAGAACTGAGATGGTAACCCAGCCGGCGTTCGCGAAAGTCGAAGATCGGCGCCTTGCTGCAAGGAAAATAGCCATCTTCGAAAATTTCCGTGTGCTGGCGTGGGACAAACGAACACTCTATGCGGCCTGCGGCTACACCTTGCTGGCTGCTGAACCCGAAATCGAGCCGATCTCCTGGCGCGAGGTCGCGGGCTTTCGGCCGCAATTGTGGCGAAGCGTGACGTCGCGAAATTCGCTGAGCTCACGCTTGTTCCGGGACGGGTTTCATGCGCTTGCTATCCATCCGCACGGAAACCTGATTGCTGCGCTTCCGGGAGTGATTGCCACGTTGCAAGCAGGGGAGAAAGAGTTTTGCATCTCTCACCGCATCACCCGCGGCACTCGGCCGTTGCACATCACGGGGACGCCTGACGGTCGAATATTCTGGGGAGAGTACTTCGACAATTCCGGTCGTGAAGAGGTCCACATATATGTTTCTGAGGATGATGGATTCACTTGGCACGTGGGCCACACGTTTCCGAAGCATTCAATTCGCCACGTGCACAACATCTGCTATGACCAATGGGAAGACTGTCTGTGGATCCTGACCGGCGACTATGGTTCTGAATGCCGCATACTCCGTGCATCTCTTGATTTCAGCCGGGTGGACGAAGTCCTTGCCGGGAATCAGCAGGCCCGAGTTGTGGCGGCGATTCTGACTGCCTCCGGATTGTTCTTTGCCTCGGATACGCCCCTCGAACAAAACTACATTTATCTTCTTGATAGACAGGGACACGTCAGCAGGATTTGCGCAATTCCAAGCTCATCCATCTACGGCTGCCAAAACCGGGATGGTGTCTTCTTCTCAACGATGGTCGAACCCAGTAATATCAACCAGACGAAAGACGTGCATCTGCTGGGCTCGGTAGGTGGCGACCCCTGGAACACGATCGCAACGTGGCGAAAAGATCGGTTTCCGATGAAATTCTTTCAGTACGGGAACGCATTCCTTCCCGACGGCGATAATCACACCGACCTGCTGGCCGTGAGCACGATTGCTGTTGAGAAATCTGATTACCAAACCTCCATCTGGCGAACGTTTCGCATTTGACGCCATCATCCATCGTGATGAGTCAGATTCCGGTTATACGATGCGGTAAGTTTTCGATGCTATAGTCGGGCCAGGAAACGGATGTCAGTTCTCGCACGCCTGCAATATTTTCGTCGGATCGCGAGCGCCTATCTGCTGCGCAGCCACAGCCAGCTTAATTTTTGGCACGATTCCGCAGAGCTCAATCCGCGAGCAAGGTCGAATGCTCTCGGCGAGTACTACATGAACTTCGACGAAAAGGCTCAATATTCTGTGATGGATCCAAGCGGCATTCCGATGCTCAACTATCGCGGCGCAATTGGGATGCAATATAACCCGATTGCCATTGCGCAGTGGGGGCTCGGGAATTTCAATCTGTTCCGCCGGGAAAATGATCTTGCTGCTCGTGAGCGCTTTATTCTTGCCGCCAACTGGCTCTGTGAGCGCCTCGAAACGAATGCACGCGGCCTCTGTGTGTGGAACCACAACTTTGATTGGGAGTACCGCGATACCTTGTACGCACCGTGGTATTCCGGTCTCGCCCAGGGTCAGGGGATTTCGTTGCTGGTGCGCGCCCACGCTGAAGCCTCGGAAACGAAATACCTAGATGCTGCCGCGCTTGCCTTTCAAAGTTTTCTGGTGCCAACAATGGACGGCGGCGTAGTCTTCACTGACAGCGAGCGGAATCTTTGGTTCGAGGAGTATCTGGTTTCGCCCCCTACTCACATTCTGAACGGATTTATCTGGGCAGCGTGGGGAGTGTATGACTATTTTCTTGTGACTGGGTCAACCGAAGCCGAAGCTCTCTTCCATCGCGCAATCCAAACTCTGAAAACAAATCTCGACCACTATGACCATGCACCGCCTCACGAGCGAGCCCATATTCGATCAATGCGCGTGCCGCTGGCAAAGATACGCACTCAGCCGCTCAAAACGCACTCGGGCGCTCTGTTACAAGGGCGCATTCAAGCTTTGCTATTACTGAGGCCGGGTTGAAGATCCTTTACATATCGCAGTATTTCCCGCCGGAGATGGGTGCGCCCTCGGCGCGTGTATCCGAGCTTTCGCGGCACTGGGTGCAAGCTGGCCACAAGGTAACGGTGCTCACCGGATTTCCCAATCATCCAGATGGCGTAATTCGCCCCGACTATCGCAAACAATTCCGACGCGGTATCTGGCGCGAAGAAATTGACGGTATTAATGTGGTCCGCACGTGGCTGCTGCCCTTTCCCAATCGTAAACCGTATGAGCGGATGCTCAACTACAGTTCGTTTTGCGCCTCGGCATCGCTGACCGGTTCGTTCCTCAATTCTCCAGACGTCGTAATTGCCACATCGCCACAATTGCTCGTCGGCCTTGCTGGATATTGGATTGCGAAATTGAAGCGAGTGCCCTTCGTTCTGGAAGTGCGCGATCTCTGGCCCGAATCATTGGCTGCGGTCGGCATGGGAGGTGCAGATTCGAAGCTCCATCGGGCGATTGACAAGATGTCGGTGATTCAAAACGGCGTCGAAACCGCGCTTTTCGCTCAGCGGCGTTCCGGCCCAGAAATACGAGCAGCTCTCAGCGCCAAACGCAAGTTTATGGTTTCCTTCATCGGCACAATCGGGCTTGCCCACGGACTCGACACTCTCATCTTGGCTGCCCAGCGATTGCAGCGCGAGGCGCCCGATGTATTGTTTCTGCTTCTCGGTGAGGGGGCGGACCGCGAACGCATCCAGCAACAGGCTCAATCGAAAAATCTGGATAACATCCGCTTCATTCCTCAACAACCGCGCGAAAGAATTCCAGACTATATTTGCGCGTCAGACGCCTGTCTGGTTTTGCTGAGGAAATCTGAAGTGTTCGAAACCGTGATTCCCACCAAGATGCTTGAGTTCATGTCTTGTGCTCGCCCGGTGATCCTTGGTGTCGAAGGACAGGCAAGAGATATTCTCGAAAAAGCACAGGCTGGAGTTTGCTGCGAGCCGGGAAACCACGACGCGCTTTGCCGCGCTATTTTGCTCCTGAAGCAGAATCGAGAGATGGGTGAAGCGCTTGGCCGCAATGGGCGCAAATACATATTGCAGAATCTCTCGCGCCAGAAGACTGCCGCTGCCTATCTCCTAGTATTATCAAACCTGTTGAAACGTAACGTTCAAATCGGCAGCGCACTCGCCGCCTGATCTAAGGCCTGATCGCAACGATGCTCGCCGCAGTCGCCATTTGCATGACTGCTTCCGTGGTTTTGCCGGTCAGCATTTTTCTCGCACTGGTGGGCACAAAAAGAATGTCTTCGGGTTGCAGGGGCACATCGTCGGCTTTGGCCTGCAATATTTTTTTCAATGGCACAGGTACTTCACTAACGCCTTCTGGGCCTTTGCGCAAAATGCGTACTTCATTCAGCTTCGCGTATTGGGCCGTACCGCCCGCCAGTGCGATCGCTTGAAGTACCGTCAGCCGGTTATTGTTGTTCATGAGAAATCCGCTAGGATGGCCTACCTCACCGACAACATAAATCACATCCGCGCGGCGCACCATGATTGTGTCGCCTGCAAAAACTGCGACATTGCTCTCCGGGTGATCTTCTAAGTTATGCGTGATAGTCACGGAAACCGGCTTGTCTGGATGGCCGCGGCGCGTGATCGTGATGCTTTTGCCCGCGCGATCGCTGAGTCCACCCGCTGCCGAAATGACGCTGAAAAGAGTTTGTTCACCCACCACCGGATAAACTCCCGGCCTCGTCACTTCTCCCAGCACGCTGGCGGTGTTAGAAGTGGATTCATCCACAAAAATCTGTACATGTGGGTTACGGATAAACCCGCCTTGATCGAGTCTCTTTTCGATCGCTCGCGCCGCATCATTGATGGTCAGTCCATCGACGTGAACGTAGCTAACCAGCGGAAGATAAATGTCACCGGAGTCGCTCACTCGGGTTTTGGTGTTTAGCTCGGGAACATCGTACACGCTAAGTTCGATTAAGTCCCCGACCCCTAGCCGGATGCTGGCATCGCCTCCGGGATTGTCCTTTGGATCAGGCTTAGAGTCATTCACAGCACCCGGAACCGAACTTCTGATCCCAGTCGGAGTGGAAGTAGCGTTGATCGCGTCACCCTGGGGCGATACTTGCGCCACTCCGCATCCAGCCAATATCACAGTTACAACAAGCGACTGCGAGATGCGCCAATCAGCCACGCGGCGATATTCATTGATAAATCGCATTTGGAGCGGAGTCTAGCATGCGCGCCATATGACCAGCGCAAGTGTTTTAGGTCGGTACATAATTCGAAAACAGCATGCGGCGGTACCTACAAAGAGAATACCTGCTCACGTTTAATCGTCTTATAGTCGGTTTCAGACAGTCTGCCCAGCATGCTTCCGCCGCGAATCGCTGAACCTTCGTCGCGCATTGTGCCGTTCCGGGTCAAGCTAACCCCGGCGCGGAGGCCTGCTTGACTCTTCTCTATCTCGGGACGTTCGCCGGATCACTCCTGCTCTCGTTTATCTTCACTAAATTAGTTCGTGATGTCGCAGTAAGAAACGGCTGGGTTGCTGCGCCGGCGCATGAGCGGCATCTGCATAACACCGCATTGCCGCGGCTCGGTGGAATCGCTATCGTATTTTCTTTTCTGCTGGCGACCGGCATTGCGCTGATTGTCGGACGGTTGCTGCATCCCGCAGGCTCATCGTTTTCATTGCATCCGCTCCTTACCATTCTTCCTCCCGCGATCCTGATTTTTTTCCTTGGAGTATACGACGACATCTGCGGCGCTAGTCCGTCATTCAAGTTCTTCGTGCAGGCAGTCGCGGGGGCTATGCTGTTCGGCGGCGGGCTCAGGATTCTGGATCTGCCGCTCTTGTTCGGGGCACATCACTTCTCATGGATGGTTGGTCTGCCGGTGACGATCTTTTGGGTCATCGCTATTACAAACGCCTTCAACCTGATTGATGGCCTTGACGGACTCGCCGCAGGTTCGGCGTTGTTCTCGACACTGGTGATGTTCGTGGTCGCGCTGCTCGGGAACGCCTCCCTGATTTCGCTCATCACGCTTGCGCTTGCCGGAGCAGTTCTCGGCTTTTTGCGTTACAACTTCAATCCCGCCACGATCTTTCTCGGAGATTGCGGCAGCCTGTTTATGGGATTCATGCTGAGCGCGCTGTCATTGTACGGTGCGCAAAAGGCGCCGACGATTATCGCCGTCGCCATTCCGCTCGTTTCTTTCGGATTACCGATCCTCGAGACCGCGCTTTCGGTTCTGCGCAGATTCATCAGCGGA
>QHZW01000225.1 GCA_003224815.1 Acidobacteriota bacterium
TTCTTTACGGGGTCTCGGCAGTTTTTGCATTGCTGAGCCTCTTTCTGTTGTGGCCGACCGGCAGCACCCTCGGGCTTGTGCTTGCGGTGTTAGGTACCGGTATCTGGCTTGGTGTTCAGCATCTTGGTTATCTCGAATTCGGCGAACTCCGTCGTGTCGCCCAGCGTACTATCGAGCAGCGCCATATTTTTGTGAATAATCTCGCGATTCGACGCGCGACTGAGGAACTCAAGTTCGCAGGCGATTTCCATCAGGTCGGCCGCATTCTCGTGGCCGCGTTTGACAGCAACGACTTCGATGGTTTTGATTTGCGAACCAGTTCTCCATTTTTCGAACACGGAACGCAGCGACTTGATTCCGGGCGGGAGCTGCGCTGGAACAAGCGCGGCATCCTGATCACACCCGAGATCGGCAATTTCTGGAGCATTACTCTTA
>QHZW01000226.1 GCA_003224815.1 Acidobacteriota bacterium
CGCGAAGCTTTTCGATGCGGCCGGCATCGCGGACAGCCTCGCGATTGTCGCGACGGGCTTGCTCTAGCGACGACTTGATTGTCTTTTGCAGGCGGGACTCATCGTCATCACGGAGCGCGACAAATTTGAATGGCTGCAGTTCCCACGAAAGCGGTGTCAGCATTTCCGCTGATCCTAAGACCGAGCCGGCTGGAGTCAGAAACATCAGCTTTCCCACTGTACCCTGGCGCATTGGATGTGAGAGAGACAGCAGACCGCCGGTGATAGAGAGAACTTTCAGCCGACCCGAAGCGCGATTCCCATCTGCCAATCGAAGCACAGCCGGAATGGTTTCCGAGAAGCGAACTCGGTCGGGCCGGCGCGGAGGTTGCGATGAGACCAGATACGGCATGACTGCTCATTCAATTATGGATCATGGCAGAGGGAATTAGCAGATTACCGAAGGCAGCTGTACATTCGGTCCTGTCCGAAAGATTAGTCCGTGAAAACACATAGAATTGGGCGGTGCCGCCATGCCACCAAGTTTCTGATCCAAGTTGCAAACTTTTGCAGTTGAACCATAATGAGGTGCACAAGGTTGTATTAATTCCTTGCAAATCCGCGCCCCTACCAGCGATTTCCTTGCTTTGCAATTGACATACATTCAGATTTCGTCTATTTGGTATAAAGCCTCGTCGGCGGCCTTCAAGCGTTTCCCCCCAAAATGCCCGTCGCGAGAAACTCCCAGGAGGAAAGACCATGTGCCGGCTTTATTGGCTCACGCCGATTTTTGTATTCGTGTGTTCACTAGGACTTTGTGCGCAGGGGGCACCCCAAATTTTCGTCTCGACCGGAACCGCAGGAAAGATTTATAGCATTAACACTTCTACGGGAATTGCGTCGCTGCCGGTCTCGACCCAAGGGGCGGACTACGAAGGAATGGTGGTTGCGCCTGATAACGTGCCGGGGACATCGCATCCCTACCTGGTGTATGCGTGCGACAGCAATAACAGCAGGGTCGTTCGCTTCGATCCCGCTGCAGCGGTGCCGATCACGCCTGAGGTTGTGTATTCGAACGGTGCGCTGCAGCATCCGCAGTGTGGTCGCATCACATTCACCGGCGATCTCGTAGTTTCCAGCAAAGACTCCGGATCAGGGTGGTGGATGTTTCCGGGAATCACAGCCGTGGAATTGGGCTCCGGCGGATCCCTTGCTCCTATACAGTTGCATGGCGCCGGCAGTAGTGACCAGGGTATTGCCCAAAAGAACACCGGCGATCTGCTGATCGTGGACAACGCCAGTAACGTCGTGTTGCGCTCGCCGAGCACATCCTTCGGATCGAGCGTGAATTTCATTACTTCCAAGGAAGTCAAAACGTCGTCCACTTCAATGCGCAGGGACAAAGTCCGGCAGTCTGCCAGACCTTCACTGGTAATGACAAGCCGTTTTTCATGCAAATGTCGCTGGACAATACCCTTTACGTTGCCGTCTCGGGCGCGAGAGGCGGATCGATATGGGCGGTCAACGGCAACACGTGTCAATTGCTCAACAGCTTTGCTGTTCCGTTCGCAGCGATAGGAGTCGCTCTTCCGCCGACGACCGCGACGAAGCCGGTTAGCGCTGCGAACGGCAGCGCGCTCATTAATTTTGGATTCGCGGCATTTGAGCTGAATAATATTTCAGGTCCATGCAGTGGCACTATCAGTGTTGGTTTGCTGAGCCCACAAGGAATCGGCAATTTGATTAACTTGACGGGCCTGTCTGCCGGCGCTCTCGATCCTGCAGTGAACCTGGGATTGGATGGGTTCGAGGCAGTCTTCAGCACCGCGAACATGACAGGTTGTACCGCCGCTGATGGAACTACAAACAATTTTCAAATCGCAGATCTGGTTTCTACCTCGGTCACCGATCCTGGAATCGTCGTGTGCAATGATGCCAACACAACCTGCCAGCCATCGATTGTCAATCTGGCCCAGATAGGTGTTTGGCCCATCGGCGGATATCTGCCGCAGGACATCACTACCGGCGGAAAGAAGACGCTCAGGTGCAATGTGTTCCTGGTGAACACTCACCCGACGAACGCGCCAGGAGAAGAAGCCGGAACATTCTGTGGCTTCGAATCGCCGGTCAACAATACATTCAACTTCCTGACGAACACTCAGAATGCAAGCACAGCTTCCAGCTTCAAGCCGGGAAAATCGGTGCCGGTGAAGTTCAAGCTTTCAGCGAGCAGTAACTGCAAACAACCGTTCATTACGGATGCGGTCGCAATGCTTTCGGTTGCGCTCATCGCTGACGGCAAGGGCAATCCGACGTTCATGCCGATAGGACTGGTGTCGAACGGAAGTTCGGGTTTGGCTCAGCCGCTGTTCAAAGGTGACCAGAATCAACAATATTTATTCAATTGGGATACCAGCAGCTGCATCATGCCCGCAGGAACCGTCCAGACTTGCCCGTCAGGTTTGTATAGTTTGACGGTATCCTTCCTGACGGACAATACGGCAGGCAATCAAAACAATCAGAGCATCTACACGACGCAAACGACCGAAGTGACATTGAAATAGCGGGGGGGCGGAGTTCGGGGATGGGTGAAAACCCATCCCTTTTCTTTTGTCCTCAGGAAGCGTTGGCGTTCAGTTCCTGTGCGATGGGTTTAATGTCCTGTCGCTTGAGAATGTCATCGCTGTGGGATTCGTTCTTCAGATCCTGAAGTAGCTTTTGTAACTGCTGCATATGCACATCCGCTTCGGTCTTTGCCCCAGTTGCGCGAAGTGTCAGCGCCAGCCAGTAATGTGCTTCCGGCAATAGGGATTTCATGCTTTGGTCCTGTGCCTTACGGAATACGGTTTCAAGCGCCTGCTGGGCATCAGGATATTTCTTCATCTGGAAGAGCGCGCGACCCAGATATAGCGAGCATTGCAAAGAGACATACGTCATTCCTGCTGCATCGGCGCTCTTGATCAAAGCTTTGAGATTGTTGGCAGCTGCGGCTCCGCGATTTTGATAAACATCAAGACGCGACTGATTGAGCTTGATCTGCATCGCCTGCACCGGTCCCTTTTGCTTTGCTGCCGATTGCAATGCCTGATCGAATGCTGAACGTGCACCGGCGAGGTCGCCTTGATAGAAAAGGCGCTCACCCTGCAGGTTCAAAATGCTGCTAATGAGCGCATCATTTTTCAGAGAGCGGGCAACACTAAGCGCCGCGTCAATATTCTTCTGCGCTTCGTCAAACCGTCCCATCAACGCCAACGCCGCGCCGTAATCGGCTTGAATCTGTGCCGAGTCAGAAGTCTGCTGCTGCAGGTCCTGGATGTTCTTGATTGCGTCCTGCTCAGCACTCAGCGCAGCGCCATTGCGGCCTTGCAGTTCGAAGAGCCGCGCCATGCCGTCGGAAGTTAGCGCAACCAGCGATTTATCTCCCGAGCTCCGAGCGACTTCAAGTGCCTTAAGGTAATTGTCGAGTGTGCTATCGAATTTCCCGAGCTTGAGATACGTTTCGCCCAGATTGTTAAGTGAGCGGGCAATGTCGGCGGGCACTTTCAACTTCTGCTGAAGATCGAGACTGCGCTGAAAATAGGTGAGCGCATCACCGTAGTTTCCCTGCTCTACGTAGAGGGCGCCGATATTGTTAAGGCAAATGCCCTGGGTGTTTTCATCGCCAAGCTGTACCTCGATCTGCAGAGCGCGCTTGGTAATATCGAGGGCTTTGTCGTATTTGCCTTGAGAGTCGAGCAGGTTGCCGTAATTCAGCAGCACGCCGCCAAGGCCGGTATTGTCGCCGAGTTCGGTTTCAAGTTTGAGCGCAGCTTCATAATTCTTGGCGGCATCATCCGGCTTACCCATTTGTCCGTAGGCATCGGCAATCTGGCGGACGCTGAATGCCATTCCACCCTTATCGCCAATCTGCTTGTCGATTTCGACCGCTTGCTGCAGGTTCTGCAAGGCATCGGCCGGCTTGTCAGTCAATCGATATGCCGCCCCGAGCGTTTGCAAGACATTCGCCTTGCCTTGCTGATTTCCCAGCTGAACTGCAAGGCTTAACGCCTGGTTCAGATAATCAAACGATCCCTGGGCATTGCCGCGCTCAATCTGCACGCCGCCGATTGCGAGCAGTGCATCCAGATTCTTCGGATCGCTCTGAAGAACTTTTGAGTAGTACTCAAACGACTTGTCGTAATCTCCTTTGGACTCGTATAGCTCAGCCAATTCCGTCCAGACGTGCGGATCCTGCGGCATGAGCTTGCTGAGGTTGTCGTAGGCAGCAAGGGCCTTGTCGAAATTATTCTGAATGCGGGCGCTAGCCGCCTCGATCATGTACTTCTGCGAAGTTGGGGTCTTCGATAGTTGCAGCCTGATACCGCTTCACAGCCTCGATATCATTGTTTTGCCGCGAGAGTTCCAACCCTTCACTGAAGTCCCGCAATGCCTCCATTGATTTCGATGACGGCGTAAAAGCGGCGGCTTTCATCTGGTCCATCGCTTTCGGAGAAAGGGTCAGATTTTCCTGGACCGACTTTGCGAGAGCATCCACAGCTTTGAGCAGAACCTTCTCTGTTGGCGCTTCAGCCTTGATCGAAACAATATGCTGTGTTTTCAGGTTCTCCAGTTGGGCATCAATGCGAATTTGATCGCCGATTTTTACGTACTGTCCCCAGACAATCTGGTCGGCGTTAGTGAATTCGGCGATGCGGCGGATTGCGCTGGCATCGAGTTCAGTATCGGGCGACACTCGCAAGTCAGTCAGAATCTGGTGTAAGCGCTCAGGAGCAACCGTATGGAAATCTTCAGACTGACCGACCTCGGTGCGCAGCATTTCAGCAAGACTCTTGCCCATCCAGTCGAGCGACGCGTCACCGGAGGCATTGCGTAACGGCAGGACTGCCAGCGATATTTGCGGCCCGACCGCGCCTTTCTCGGAACGGAAGAGTTTGTCGCGAAGCAGGAATCCAATCGTGGCCAAAAAAATGACAGCGGCTGCAATACCGATGATTGGCCACGGTAACGTCCTCGCCCACGGCCCAACTGAAGCGTGGAAACCAAGCGTGGCGCCCGCGCGCTTTCCCTGCCAGGCTTCAAGATCGTTGATCAGATCCGCTGCGCTCTGGTAGCGCTGCTTCGGATCGCGCTCCATGCATTTACTGACAACATGAGTCAGCGCAGCGGGAATGTTTTTATCGTGCTGCGAAACCGGTGCCGCGCGCTCCTGCGTACGCTTAATCAGGCTGGCTAAAGCGCTGTCCGCCGCGAACGGCATCTTTCCGCTCAGGAGTTCATAAAAAATCAGACCGAGCGTAAAAAGATCTGAACGCTGATCGAGCGCGCTGCCGAGCGCCTGCTCCGGCGACATGTATTCCATGGTGCCAACCAGAGCACCAGTCTGCGTCATGCCATTGGATTCGATCAGCCGCGCGAGCCCGAAATCCATGACGACAACCCGGCCGTGAGCATCACGCATAATGTTCTGCGGCTTCAGATCGCGATGAATGACGCCCACGCCATGCGCCGCTTCGAGCGCGCGGCAGACTTGCACCATGATGTCCACAGCTTCTTCGGGAGTGAACTTCTTCTTTTCCTGAACAATGCTGCGAAGATCACTGCCCTCGATGTACTCCATGGTGATGAACTTCATGCCGTCGGCATCACCGAGGTCGTAAATGCGAACAACGTTCTTGTGCGTGACCTTCTGTGACAGCACGAGTTCCTGCTTGAAGCGTTCGAGGATCGACGCATTTCCGGCCAGATCAGGCCGAATGACTTTGAGCGCAACCATGCGGTCAACTTCCCGGTCACGCGCCTTGTAAACTGCGCCCATTCCTCCGCGACCGAGTACTTGCAGGATCTCGTAACGCTGCGCGAGTACCGACCCGATCGGGAGCAAGTCTTGTCCGTCTGATCCGAACGGAGGGGGCGAACCAGTCCGGGGAGCAGGACTGATCAATGTGGGCGAATCGGGACCGATTTCCAGCGTCATCATCTCGTTCGAGATCGGAGTATCAGAAACCTGACCTGCCGAAGACGAAGGATGAGAATCGGAAACGGCGCGAACGGCTGTGGCGCCGTCCGCTACGGTCTCGAAATCATCAGGCCGGAGTGGATCGTGCCTTCCCAAGAAACTATCTCCCAAAACTAATAGTGAAGACAACCGTCGGAACGCTACAGTCCGGCTGGGAGCCGAACCCCTCGGTTGGCAAAGTATATCACTCAGTGTAGCTGGAATTGCGGCGCAGGGCGCCATTTACCGCCATGGACGCAGCGTAGGCAACAAGCCTCTTCAGGGGCCTTTGGGCTGTATGACTGAGGAACTTAGAAGCCTGGGGGCCGCTCGCTGGCCACATTGAACTCCCGCTCGAGTGCCATGCCAGCCCGGGCAATAGTTCCTTCATCAAAAAGCCGCCCAATCAGAGTGACGCCGTGGGGTACCCGGCGATGCGGGTTGAACTTCGGCAGCGGATGTTTCGGGTCAGGAGCCCAGTCACTGCGTGCTTCCGAGACTTCGATGAAGCCTGCACGGAAGGTGAGCGACGGATGTCCGGTGAAGTTGGTGATGGTGAGCATTTCATCGCGCAATGACGGCACGAGCAGCAGGTCCACTTGCGAAAATACACGCGCCATTTCCTCGGCCACCTTGCGGCGAAAGCGATCGCACTGCACGAAATCCACAGCTGAGAGAAAGCGTGACTGACGAAAGATATTCGGCCAGGCATCCGGCACTTGTACTTTGAGTTGATTCAGATCGCCGCTCAACGTGAGATCTTCGAACGCTGCGGCGGCTTCGGCAAAAAGGATTACGTCGAGCGAGTCGTAGGGCCAGTCTGGAATTGAAATCTCGACCGGCTGCATGCCGACCTTTTTCACACTCTCCAAGGCTGCGCGATCAACTTCAGTGGCTGGATTTTCCTTCATCCAGCGGGAAATGTATCCGACACGCAGTCCGCTCACACTGGCGTTGGCGTCAAAGTCGAGCTTGCTCGGAACGCTGGCGAGGTCACCCGCGTCCGGGCCTGAGATGGCGTGCAGCACTAGCATCGCATCTTCGACGTGGCGCGCCATTGGTCCGAGTTTATCGAGCGACCAGCACAGCGTCATCGCACCCGTGCGTGGCACGCGCCCATAGGTCGGACGCAGCCCCGTCAAGCCGCAGCGCATGCTCGGGCCGATGATGCTTCCGCCAGTTTCGCTTCCCATAGCAAATGCAACCAGGCCGGCTGCGGTCGCTGCGCCAGGGCCCGCACTCGAGCCAGACGATCCTTCTTCGAGCAGCCACGGATTCATGGTCTGTCCGCCAAACCATATGTCATTGAGCGCCAGCGCGCCGAGGCTAAGCTTCGCAACCAAGACAGCGCCAGCCTCGGTAAGGCGCCTGATGACGACCGCGTCTTCGGCGGGAACGCGATTTCGATATGGCTCGGCGCCAAAAGTTGTGGGAATATTTGCGGTGTCCAAAAGATCTTTTGCGCCATACGGGATCCCATGCAGCGGGCCGCGATATTTTCCGGCCTTGATTTCGGCATCGGCCTGCTTCGCCTGCTTCAGCGCATGCTCGCGCGTGAGGGTGATGACGCAATGCAGCGTGGGATCAAACCTTTCGAGTCGCTGCAGGTAAATGTTCGTCAGCCGCTCGGAAGTGAGCTTGCGCTGCTCGATCCAGTGCGACAGTTGCGAGACAGACGCGAACGCGATGTCTTCATCTTTCGACGGCAAGGGACCCGGATCAGATTTGCTGTGGATAGACCGATCACGCTGTGGAACCATCTTGATCCCCGGCAGCATCGGATTCCAAGTGGTTGCAGGCGAAAGCGTAGGCTCCAAAGCGACTTTGCGTGGCCCGGTACGCCGCTCATACAACGACGCCATGTCCGCGCGCCAGCTTGAGGCAGCAACGCCGCGCTCGCTCTCGGTCAATTGAACTTGGACGAGTTTCTCTGCCTCGATGAAAGTGGCGGGGGAGACTTCCGGGCCAACCTGCGGCCCCGTGCCAAACGCCGGCGGCGATCCCGGCGGCGCCTGCTGGCTTGAATTGGCTGGTTGACTCGGGTTCTGCTGCGCCTGACTCCGCAGAGCCGCTGCTCCCACCAAACTGAGTGAAGCTGCCTTAAAGAATCGCCGCCGTGACTGCGTAACCGGTTCGCTCACGCCTTGGCCGCCCTTTCCCACTCGCAAGGATATTCAATGTACGACCGATTCAATTCGCTCACTGCTCCGCATCCGAGTAAACGCATAGTGCGGTCCACGTCAGCGCGCAGTATTTCGATTGCCCGCGCAACACCTGCCTGCCCCGCCGCCGCGAGACCGTATGCGTATGCCCGCCCGATAAGCACGGCACGCGCTCCTAAACACAGCGCCTTCACGATATCGCTGCCGCGGCGCACCCCGCCATCCATCAGAACCTCAGTCTGCCCATGTACTGCCGCAACGATCTCCGGCAGAGCACGGATGGTCGGCGATACATAGTCGAGTTGGCGCGCACCGTGATTTGAAACGACGATCGCAGCTGCTCCTTCGTCCACTGCGCGCCGAGCATCATCCGCGATGAGTATGCCCTTGACGACGATGGGGCCCTTCCAGCTTTCACGAATCCAGCGCAGGTCAGCCCAGGTCACGGCAGAGCGGCCCAGCGATACGGTGACATCGATCAAAGGCATCGGCCCTTGCCCTGGGATAACAACGTTCTCGAGGTCTGGCATGCCACCGTCCAGCAGGAACGAGAGCAGCCATCCCGGGCGCGAAAGAATCTGCGGAACAAACGGAATTTTCGACAACAAACTACCTGAAAGCAGCTCTTTCATTCCGTTGCGCGGATCGCGTTCGCGCATTCCGGCAACCGCTGTATCAACGGTGATCACCAGAGCAGAAAAACCAGCATTACGGGCCCGTTCAATTGCGCCCTCTGCCGCTTCCCTGCCGCCGACAAGGTAAAGCTGATACCACGTCGGGGCCGGTGTTGCGGCCTTCACGTTTTCAAGCATGTGCCCGGAGATTGTTGAAAGAATGTAACCAGTTCCAGCGATACCGGCGGCGCGCGCAGCCACAACTTCTCCGCCGGGATGCATCATGCGGCTGTAACCGACAGGTGCAAGCATGAAAGGAACCGAGAGCTCATGTCCCAGCACTCGCGCGCGCAGATTGACTTCCGGAAAAGCTACCGCTTGCCGCGGACGAAACAGGACCGATTCAAAGGCGCGGCAATTCTCGCGCAGCGTGACTTCGCCGTCAGCCCCGCCGTCAAGATAATCGAACACCACCTTGGGCACACGCCGCTCGGCGATGCTACGCAAGTCAGCTATGTTCACGACGCGCGAAGAAGAAAGGTTCATGAAGTTTCGCCGATCACCTCGGCAAATTACTTCCCTGCTGCTCGTTTCAATTCCACATCCAAAATGATTTGCACTTCGTCTCCGGCAACGGTTGGTGCGCCATTGACGCCGAAATCGCGGCGGTTAATCTTTGTGGTCGCTTCCGCTCCCATGCGAACACCACCCATTGCATTCACAGGCGGCGACGGTCCATCCACATCAAGCACGACTTCTTTGGTTACCCCGTGGATCGTGAGATCGCCGGTGACCTTTAACTTACCCTGGCTTTCGACTTCGGCCTTTTTGGACCTGAAGTTTATGGTCGGATATTTTGCCACATCGAAGAAGTTCGGGCTGCGCAGATCGTTATCACGGCGGTCAATACGCGTGTTTACTGATGATACGTCGAGGGTCGCCTCAATCTGAGTTTTGGCAGGATCAGCAGCATCGTACACCACCGTTCCCGCCGTTTTCTCGAACACGCCGCGAACCGTAGAAATTCCGAGGTGCCGCACGGAAAATTGTGAGGTGGTGTGATTGGGGTCGATTTCCCAGGTCTGAGTTTCAGCAGCGCAGACACCCGCGAGTAAAAGAACGCACAGAACATGCAATCGCTTCATGAATTTTCCGAGGTTTATCAATTTTGCCCGTGCTTAGGGCCCAGTTGGATTATGCGGAAACCGTCGCCTTGCGTCAAAATCGGCGACGAGAATTTTACAAGTCGAAACGATGTCGCCTTGCAAAACGGCCGCTCTGTCCTGAAGATCGTCCTCTGGATTGCGTGACGTAGAATGCGTAGATGATTGCTCGGCACTGGCGCGGTTGGACTAAGCAAGAGGACGCAGACGCATACGAGAAATTGCTCACCACCAAGGTCCTTCCGCAATTGACTGCAATCATTGGCTATCGCGGAGCGTAGGTGCTCAGGGCGAATCGCTCGGACGAGTGCGAGTTTGTGGTGATTAATTTTTTCGATTCGCTGGAAGCGGTACAGCGTTTTGCCGGACCGGATTACACGGTCCCTATTTTTGAACCAGAAGCTCGAGAACTGCTTTCAAGAATAGAACCGATGGCAAATCACTACGAAGTGAGATTCGACACAACGAAATAAGAAGCCCTCAGTTCGTGAGCCTACGCTATCGAGTACCGGCCCCGCTCGATCACTTTCTGCGCGATTTGCTGCCTCAACTCGATCGTGTTATAGGGTTCGTGCTTCCCGAGGCGGCGCAGAATCGCAAGTTGCGTACGCAGCATGTCTCCATCGGCGACAGCGGTGATGATCTTCCGCGCCGCTGATTCAATCTTCTCTATTGATTGTGAGAGATAGACGCGTGTCATCGAAATGGGCAACGCAGCCGCGCTCTCGCCTTTCGCCGCTGCAATCTTCGCGCTGCGCAACACTGCGGTTTCCATGGCGTAAATCTCGATGACCATGTCCGCAATCGCGCCCATAATCTCCTGCTGCTCCTCAATCGCCTGCATATATTTCTGAGTAGCGGCTCCGGCAGCAAACAGGCCCAACTTCTTTGCCGACGCGACCAGCTTGTGTTCTTCCGCCAGCAGGCCTTCCACTTCTTCACTCGATGAAGGACCGGAGAGCACTTCGTCCATTAGCTGCTTGATTGCAGGCATCAACGCTAACTGTCCGCTCATTGCCCGCTTCGTAAACCTGTACGGTTTCGTCCACCACATACGACACCATCTCCGAAGCCCACACTTTGATGATCGAGCACTCGACTGCATATTCTTCAATCGCTTTCAACGTCTTCTTCGCGGCATCAGGCGCGGATTTATCGACCGCGGCGAGCGCCGAGTCCATCATTCCGACTGTCCGATAAACCAGCGATTCACCGACGTAGATCTGCGCGGCCATGTTGGCGATCTTCTCGCGGACCAGACCGAAATCACCAATCACTTTTCCGAATGCCTTGCGCTGCTTCGCATATGGAATGGCATGATCAAGCGAGCTGCGCGCGCCGCCAACGCACATAGCGCCAAGCTTGAAGCGTCCAACGTTCAGGATGTTGAATGCGATCACGTGCCCGCGGCCAATTTCACCCAGAACATTTTCGGCCGGCACCTGGCAGTCGTTAAGGATGATGGGGCAAGTGGACGATCCGCGAATGCCCATCTTGTGCTCTTCTGCGCCGATGGAAAATCCTGGAAATGTGCGCTCAACAAGAAAAGCAGTGAATTTCTCGCCATCCACTTTGGCGAATACTGTGAACAGATCGGCGAAGCCGGCGTTGGTGATCCACATCTTCTCGCCGTTTAGGATGTATTGCTTTCCGTCCGGCGAGAGCACAGCGCGCGCGCGGCAGTTGAGCGCATCTGATCCTGACGACGCTTCCGACAGCGCATATGCCCCGACGGTTTCTCCTGATGCCAGCCGCGGCAAGTATTTTTTCTTCTGCTCGTCGGCGCCGAAATAAACCAGCGGCAGCGTGCCAATCCCAGTGTGCCCGCCCCATGTCGTCGCGAATCCCGCGTACTTGGCTATGTGGTCGGCGATGACTGCGGCCGTGACCTTATCCATCTCCAGGCCACCGTAAGCTTCGGGAATCTCTACCCCGCTCAGACCCAGTTCGCCAGCTTTCTTGAGCAGATCGCGCGAAACGGAGAAGTCCTTGTGCTCCATCTTTTCGATGTTGGGAATTATTTCGTTCTGCGCGAACTCCTCGGCAGTTTGACCGATCAGATTGTGCTGTTCGGTGAAATCTTCCGGTGTGAAAATCTCGGCGGGCGAACGGGATTCAAGCAGGAAGCTGCCGCCGGGGATGGTACTTGCAACAGCCGAGGGCGTTGACATCAGGACTATTAGAACATGACGAACAAATTGGCCGGAAATGATTGTCCAACTGCGCTCGACTGGACGGGCGTGAACGCCCATCCCCACATGGTCTGTAGTGCTTCAATCTGAAGCGCGTCCGATTTCCAGCGGCAACTTCCAGTCTCTCGCTGAAACGCGCCCAGCGTGCACCCACGCGATACGCGTAAGCAGCGAACCTGCTACCGCCGACAGCGATGCGGCAGTGCGCAGTGAATTCGAGCGTCGTTTCCCGGAGAACATGGTCATCAGACGCAACGCCGCGGGCACCGGCCCGGACAACAGCCCTCCAATTCGCGTCACAGTTCCGCTCGCTCCATGCCTGAGCGGATCGAGCGCAGGCTCACGTCGAGACTCAAGGTGAAATCCTTCCCAGCATTCCCAAAGCGCCGCGCCGAGGCCGAGCATCTGCAGGGCTCGGCTGCGGTGACTGCCCATCAATTCAAGCAGACCCACCGTCGCAGAGAGCCCGGACATGCCGAAGTGAATTGGCAGATTCCCAACATTCTTATTCCAGACGGGAATTGCGCTCGCGCCGATCAGCACTCCGGTGTAGTTGGAGAATGGAAGCCCGAACGTCAGGGCGGCCGCTTCTCCGGCGTTTTCAAGCAGGCGCACCGGAAATGATGGACCATAGCGATCTGAAAGAAGCTGCGCGAATACAGTGGCTGATGCGGCGGTCGAGAATCCCAACAGCGTCCAGACGCCGACCGACATTGCGCTCTGCGGCTTGAACACTCGCAGCATGTTCAGAAAGCGCGAGGGCTTCCCAAGGTCGGAGATCAGCAACGCCGGCGAAAGCACAGAGCCGGCAGCTGCAATCCAACGCGCATCTCGAACGATCTTGCGATCGGCTCCAGTGTAATTTGCGATTGCGCCGACGACGGCGGCCGACCCAGCCGCGCCTCCGACGAAAAAGTAGAGCGGAATCTCCCAAGTCCAGGACGGCTCTTTGAGCAGCGGAATACCGTAGTATCCAGTTTCGACGGACGCCATCGGAAAGGGCGCGCCCGCAGGACGAACACCAGCGCCCTTAACTATGCCCTTGCTCTCATCTTCGCGGCGAATTTCGAACAGACGTCGTTCGCTGGCCTCATCTGGGATACGAGGCTTGTCAGGAACGCGCGGCGGAATTCGTACTGGATCGCTCATAAGTCCGGTCTTGTTTCCTTCGCGTGCCCTTCCTGTCTATTGACGCGCGCGTCCGTTCCCGTCTGCGAGAAACGCCGCGATCGCGCCGCCCAGCAGCATCATCGCTCCAATTGCGGACGATCGCCACGCCTTTCTCAAATACACGGTCGGAACCTCTGGTTTTGGCGGCAAATTGTACGCGCGCGGATCTCCCCGGACGATGAACATCGCATGAGTTCCGCCGACGCTGGTATCTGATGCGTCATAGAAAGTCGCGTCCTGCATGCCTCGTTCATGCAGTTGCGCCATTCTCGCCTCAGCTTCGGCGAGAAGCTGCGTGATCTCGCCAAACTTGATCGAACCGGTCGGGCACGTATGGGCACAAGCGGGCGTCATCCCCGCCTTCTGCCGGTCGTAACAGAAGGTGCATTTAAAGGCGCGACCGTCATCCTGATTACGCTCGACAACTCCGAATGGGCATGAAACAACACAGTACGCGCAGCCGTTGCAAATGTCCGGCTGAATGTAAACCCCACCGAATTCCGTACGGACGATTGCGCCCGTCGGACAGGCCTCTAGGCACCCGGCGTTCTCGCAATGTTTGCAGACGTCCGAAGAAAACGACCACGAATTCAGTTCAGGCGCATTACCGCCAAATCCCGGTTCGGGCGACTGTTCGACAAACTTCACGTGCCGCCAAGTCTGCGCGCCGACTGCGCCAGTGTTGTCATAGGAAAAGCCGCTCCAATTCAGGCCGTCTTCGGCGACGTTGTTCCACTCTTTGCACGCGACTTCGCACGCTTTGCAACCAATGCAGAGCGTCGAGTCGGTCAGGAATGCAGTGGTGGGCATGTGCTCCTCAACTCAAAAATCATTAACCGCCGAGTACGCCGAGCAACCCTGAACGTTCATGACTCAGCGCCTCTTCTCTGCGATCCGGTTTTCGTCTCCGTTCGCTGGACTCACATTGCACACCAGTGCCTTACTCTCCATAATGCGAACGTTCGGCTCTTCACTGATGGCGAGCAGATCGTTCACCACAGCGCCCTTGGCCATGCCCTTGTAGCCCCAGTGATAAGGCAGACCGATCTGATGCACTCTGCGGTCATCGATCCACATGGGACGCATTCTCCTGGTGACCAGCACTTTTGCCTGCACACTGCCGCGCGGCGTTGAAATCGTGGCCCAATCACCATGCTGCAAGCCGATTTCAGCCGCCAGTTCCGGTGAAACTTCAGTGAACAACTCAGGCTGCAATTCGGCCAGATGCCCGAGCGTTCGACTCATTCCACCAGCAGTGTGATGCTCGGTTAGCCTATAGGTTGTGAGTACATAGGGATATCGAGCATCGCCCGCCTCTTCCGCGTAAGGATTCTCTGATCGTTCTTTCTTTGCCGCCGCAGGGTCGGTCTGCTGACTATAGAGGGGATTCTTAAGAACGGATTCCAGCGGCTCGTAATGCGTGGGTAACGGGCCGTCTTTCAATCCGCTAGGTACATAAAGCCATCCGACTCCATCCGGATGCAAGGTGAACGGGCGCGCTCCACCAAGCGCGGCAACACCAAAGCCGCTGTTCAGTTCGTCGGGTGTAGTTGGCGCGAGATCTTTCTTGTAATCGGCATTATCGAGCCCGGTCCATTCTTTTTTCTCTTGGTCCCACCAAACCAGCTTCTTGCGCTCGCTCCAGGGCTTGCCATCAGGACGCGCCGACGCGCGGTTGTAGATGATGCGGCAATCGTTCGGCCACGCAAATCCCCAGCCGTGTCCGAGCAAGTCTTTTGGTACTCGCTCGTCGGCACGGTTGCGGTTCTCCTCTGGATAAACGCCGCAATAAATCCACGCGCCGCAAGCAGTCGAACCATCGTTCTTCAGGCTCTGGATCTGCGGCAGTTGTTTGTGATCGGCAACCGTCCAGCCGTTAATTTCCTTCAGCACGTTTGAGACTTTCGGCTCGCGCTCGTCACCTTCGACCGGATAATCCCAAGTGAGGGCGTTGATCCCTGCATTTCTCGGGCGCTGGTCATTCTTGGCCTTTTCTTTGATACGCCTTCCGAGGTGATAAACAAACCAGGTGTCGCTGCGAGCGTCCCCGGGCGGATCAACTGCCTTCTCGCGGTATTGCAGCAGCCGCTGTGTGTTGGTGAACGTTCCCTCTTTTTCTGCGGTGCCAGCTGCAGGAAAAAGAAAGACTTCGGTTCCAATTTCTTCGGGCCTCACTTCCCCGCGTTTTACTTCGGGAGCATCTAGCCAGAACGAGGCGGTTTCAACTTCGACCATGTCGCGCACGACCAGCCACTTCAATTTTCCGAGCGCGCTGCGCTCAAGCTTTCCGTTGGGCGATCCCACAGCCGGGTTCTGGCCCATGACAAACAGGCCGTCCATTTTTCCGTCCTGCATGTCGTACCAGAAACCGAAATGCGAATGATCGCCAGTGACGCGGGGCAGCCAGTTGAAGCCGAAATCATTTTCTTTGGTTGCAGCGTCGCCGTAGTAAGCCTTCAACAAACTGATAATGTAGGCATCGAAATTCGACCAGAGCCCAATGCGAACGCGATGTTTTTTGATGTAATCCGCTAACTTGTGCGAGTCCTGCGCAAAAAACGGCATGGGCAAATATCCGGGCAGGATGTCGTACAGAGTCGGGATGTCGGTGGAGCCTTGAATGGATGCATGCCCACGCAGAGCCAGAATTCCACCACCAGGACGGCCGATGTTTCCCAGAAGCAGTTGTAAGACCGAGGCCGCACGAATGATTTGCACGCCTTTTGAGTGTTGCGTCCAACCCACGGCATAGCAGATAGCCGCGGTTTTCTCCGGACCCGAAGCCGAGGTGAAGACCTCCGCCGTTTTCAAAAATACTTCCTTGGGTACCCCGCAGTAGCGCTCAACCATCTCCGGCGTGTAACGGGCGAAGTGCCGCTTCAAGACTTGGAAAACGCATTGCGGATCTTCAAGCGAAAAATCCCAATCGAAGTTCGTGACTTCCTGCGCTTCCCCGCCGCGATCTTTACCGTGGCCGCCACCCATGTCGGCATGGCCTGGCGATTCTTTTGTGTCTTTTCGCGGAGCACTGCGATATAACCACGTTTCGGGGTCGTACTTTTTGTTCACCGCGTCCCACCCCGAGAATAATCCGTCCAGGTCTTCAGTATCGCGGAAATCATCGCGCAGGATGGTCGGCGCGTTCGTATAGCGGACTACATACTCACGAAATTCCTTGTTGTTGGTGAGCACGTAATTAATTA
>QHZW01000131.1:0-864 GCA_003224815.1 Acidobacteriota bacterium
CGCCATTAGAAATGCCGATGTTAATTGCAACTTTATTCTTTCCTTCTTTTCCCTTGGGGTCGGGCACCTCGACAGAGGCCTTCCGGTCTTTGTCATAAATGATCGAGCCTTCAGGGATTTGCAGCACGTTCTTGTGCTCATCGAGAATGATTTCCGCATTGGCGGTCATTTCGGCTTTTAATTCGCCGCCGGGGTTCTCGATGGAGCCGCGCACTTCAAAGGTAGTGACGTTGTCTTTCTCTACGCCCATTGGCGAGATTTTGTTCACCACGCCTTTAAACGTCTTGTCTTTGAACGATTCAACTTTGATCCGTGCCGGCTGGCCCATATACACCCGGCCAATGTCGCTCTCATCCACCTTACCTTTGACGTAGACTTCGCTGGTATCGCCAATCGTCATGACCAGCGTCGCACTCGATCCCAACACCAAGATCGAACTCACGGCGTCACCCACTTCGACATCGCGTGAAAGCACGATTCCATCCATTGGCGATTGCAAATCTGTGTAACTCAACTGCTCTTCGAGTTGTTTCAGGTTCGCCTGGTCCTGCGCCACCTGCGCCTTCGACTGAGCGATTTTGGCCTGCAGAACCGTCATCTGCGCACGCGAGACATTCTGCTTATTTACCGCCATTCGGTACTCTTTTTCCGCGTCGTCAAGCGCGGACTGTGAAACTACGCCATCCTTCTGCATTTGCAGGTTGCGCTCGTACGAGCGCTTGAGCAGCGGAACATCCGGAGCTTCGGCATCCACCTTCGACCGTTCGTAATCGGCTTCCGACCCTTTCAGATTGGCTTGAGCCGCTTCCAGCGTGGCACGCGCCTGCTCTACCCCGGCCTCAATCTCGATCTTGTCGAGCTGTG
>QHZW01000131.1:882-21337 GCA_003224815.1 Acidobacteriota bacterium
TCGACTTCACCTCAACTTTGGTGATCGGCTCAACCTTGCCGGTCGCGACCACGCTCTTGGCCAGGTCGCCCTTCTCCACCTTCGCCAGCTTTGACGGATCGATCTTGGTGGTGCCACGCGAAAATGCGACGGCAACGCCAACAATGAGAACGATCACAACCACTATGATCGAAGCGATAATTATGCGTTTGCGGCGTTTCTTGCGTCCGTTAATATTGCCGTTCACATCTCCTCCTGCAGAATCCTGATTTCCAGCCTGGTCCCTGATACGCAGCCAGTCTGAGTTTTGTTCCAGGGACTGATCTGATATTTCAGTGCAGCTCCGTCGCGTACTGACTTAGACAGGCCGGAGCCAAAAATGGAAGCAGCGACTTTCGAGAATTTAGGAACTGCGGTGACCGCTTAGGCAGCCCTTAGGCGTCTGCTATCCCTGAGTAGCTCCATTTTATCCCAGGGCTCTGACGGCCACAGTCATGCCGTTATGCTGCCGCAGTGGAGTGGCGGGCGCCCTGCCCGCTCGGCGTTCTGACTTCTTTTATTTTATGTTTGTATGTTGTTTAGTATCTGTAGCTTAGGCGCTATCTGTGCCTCTCCATCCACTCCGGAATGCTAAAATCGAACCGAAATGCTTGCCTTCGTGCTGCTCCGGGTATTGCTCATTGTGTTCCTGGTTGCGGCCAACGCTTTCTTTGCTGCGGCCGAGTTCGCGTTAGTTACCGTCCGTGACACCCGAATTCAACAGCTCATCGAAGGGCGTCGAATTGGCGCTCGCATCCTCTTGCGCCTTCATCGAAACCTGGACGAGGTCGTCAACGGCGTTCAACTCGGCGTCACTGTTGTCAGCCTGACCCTCGGCTGGATTGGCGAGCCCATGGTGGCGCACTTCGTTGAAAGTCTCCAATTCCTGCAGCGCGTGCCCCACGCAATGATCTACGCCCATACGATTGCGATTGCGGTTGCCTTCGGCTTGATCACCGGTATGCATGTGATCCTCGGCGAATTGGTGCCAAAATCACTGGCACTGCAGAAAGCCGAGCAGGTTGCGCTTACCGTAGCCGCGCCGATGCATGTGTGGCTGACCCTGACCCGTCCTCTGATCTTCGTGATGAGTAAGGCCGCCGGGACGGTGCTGAGAACTTTTGGCCTGAAGAAAATGCGGCAAGGGCCGGTGCACTCACCCGACGAAGTCAAGCTGATTGTCAGTGCCAGCAGGGAACTGGGCCAGATCGCTGCTGCGCAGGAAGAGATGGTCCACCACGCACTCGATCTGGAAAACATTACCGCACGCGAGGTTATGGTCCCTCGCCCAGACATCTTTTCTTTGGCCGGAGATCTCAGCTTGCAGGATGCGCTCGATCAAGTAGTCGAGGAGCAGCACTCTCGAATTCCGGTTTACGATCCCAAGAGCGGCCCCGAGCACATTATCGGCATTCTCTATGCGAAGGACGTGATGCGCTGGGCGCGGCTGCGCCTCAGTTCCAGGGCCTTCCCAGTAATTGGTTCTCGCATTCACGACATGAAAGTCAGCCAAATCATGCACGATGCTCTGGTTGTACCGGAAACCAAGCTTCTCGCCGAACTGCTCGAGGAGTTCAAAGAACGTAAGCGTCACATGGCAATCGTGGTCGATGAGCCGAATCCATGCAAATAGGCGAGAGCAAGACGCTCGTCCTCGAGGGCACCGTCGGGCTGCGAGATTTGGAATCTCAGTACGACCTGTTGTTGCCGCGAGACGCCGGTTTTGAAACCCTCGCCGGCTTCATGCTTTCGAAATTGCAGAAGATTCCGGCTATCGGCGACGCATGCTATTACGGCGGCAAGCGCTTCACAGTAGAAGAAATGGACGGCCATCGCATCGCCCGGGTCAGAATCGAAGACGCGCAGCCCGCAGCAGCGCAAGCGGGGGATTAGAAAAGGTTCTGTCGGAGGCTGCGATGAGACTTCGCCGTGATTCAGCCTTGATTGCAAGCATCCTCTATACCATCGCGCTGCTGTGGCTCAGTCCTTGGGCATCCAAAACGCATCAGCAAGTACGTCTGCAGTTTCGGCGGAATCCGTCGATGTGTGGCAACGGCAGTCGCTGCAGTATATCCACTACTTTGGATTTGCGTCCCTAATGATTATTTTTATCGGTCTGATCGTTACCTGGGTGGGATACATTCAGAACGCGCGATGGATTTGGTTCGTGCAGTTTGTGATCGCTGTTTGGTGCCGATAGCGGGACCAATTCTCCGCGGCCGGATGACGGTTTCTGTAGCAGAATGGGCGTACATAGCTATTCATCAAAGCGGATTGCTGCGCTCGTACGCGGAATCTTCGCTAATTACCGGGCTGATGGTATTAGGACTGATTCTGGCGCTAAAGTCGCTCTTCTGGCCCCAGCCGCGCCCGCTTGAATCAACACACCCACGTGTCAGAATCGCTTGTGTGGCGGGTCTGTTGACAGGGATTATCATTTGCTTTTTCTGGGTAAACTTTCGTCAGTACGAAATTACCCCGGCACAGATGAATTCGTGGCAGATGATGCGAGCTCCGCCTCCGCCGGATTCGGAGAAGAACTAGTCTGCCGCGTGGGAAGCCGTGTAGCGTGCCCCAATCTCCGCCGACGCGCGGAGCAGAGTATCGAGCGATCGCAGTGCCGGCAATTCCGCGTCGCGCTGCTTGAGAGCTTCCAGTACTCGCTCGGTAGGAAGATTCCCAACCAGCGCATCCTGCGCAAACGGACATCCGCCGAGGCCACCGATGACAGAGTCAAAACGGCAACAGCCGGCGTCGTATGCCGCGAGAATCTTGTCGGCGGCAAGTTCAGGCCGGCTGTGCAGGTGGGCGCCAATGTCCAGGTAGCCGTATTTGTCCATTACTGCCGAGATCAGTTCTCTAATTCGCTCGGGTGACGCCAAGCCAACTGTATCCGAGAGCGAAATCATTTTGATTCCGCTTGATTCCAGAACATCCACTGCATTCACCACTTCTTCGGCGCTCCAGTCGTCCCCGTACGGATTGCCGAACGCCATCGAGATGTAAACGACCACATCCAGGCCAGCGTCGTCTGCCTTATTCTGGATTTTTTCCAGTTCATCCAGCGATTCTTCCGGCGTCTGCCGCTGATTATTGCGCAGAAAAGTCGGCGAGACCGAGTACGGAAATCCAAGGGTGCTCACAGCCTGAGTGTTGATAGCCCGCCGCGCGCCCTTCTCGTTCACCACAATTCCGATAATCTCCACATCATCAGGAGGATCGAGTTCCTTGAGCACGGCTTCAGAATCGGCCATCTGCGGGACAGCATTCGGGGAAACGAACGAGGCGGCGTCAATGTGCTTGAATCCAGCGCTGATCAAGGCTTTCAGGTAATCAACTTTCAGATCAGCAGGAATTTGCCCGTGCAATCCTTGCCACGCATCGCGTGGGCATTCAATGAGTTTGACGGAGGCGGCCATGTTGACAGCTATCTTAAATCCGGCGTGCGCGAATTTCGAGTTGAGCCACGTTTTAAGACGAAAGTGGATGTGCTTAGGTATTCGCCACCGACCCGGAAGGACACGACTTCAGTCGTGTCGAAAGAGCGCAGGTTCGGACCGGCTTTCAGGGCTGAGGTTCGCTCCGGAAAGATAGCTCGTGTCTTCCAGATCATGTTGCGACGGATCGGACTAAGCTTACGCGCGCTGTGTTCCGCCGATTTGCTTGAGCGCATCCACGATCTTCGATGCCCATTCCGCGACTTCATCTTCGCGCAATGTGCGCTCGAGCGATTGGAAGCTTGCTCGCACCAGGATCGAATACTGACTGGCAGCCACTGAGCCTCCGCGGAAAATCTCGACGGGAACGAAGCTGCGCAATTCAGAAATCTGCAATGAATCAATCGCATGCTCCACCTTCCCGAACGTTACCGCATCCGAAAACAGGAACGAGAAATCGCGCTCCACGGCGGGAAATCTGGGCAGCGGCCGATAACGGACATCACGCAGATCATGCTCAAACAGTTTGTCCGTGAAGAGTTCGGCAATGAATACCTGCTCGCGGATCTTGCGCCCGCCCGCAACCTCGGAGTGCAACTCTCCGAACTGAGCGACTGCTCTGCCATCCATCAGAACGCGCGCAGAGCGTCCGGGCTTGTAGTGCTCGGCGGTCTCGCTGTCGAAACAGAGCGCCTTGTGTTCGAACGCGCGGAGCAGAGTCTCAATGTCCCCTTTGAAAAGCCGAAAAAGATCCAGTTCCGAAGCGGACTTCCGGTCAAGAACTTCGCCCTGCGGCAGATCGCGTCTCATTGCCGCCGCGGTCGCTGCCAAACAAATGCGGGTATGCTCAGCCGTTCCTGCGCCGGCGGCCTGGTAAACGTCTCCAATCTCGAAAAGTCGCACGCTCTCCATGCCGCGGTTCAGGTTGTACGCCAACATGTTCAGCATGCCAGGCACCAGCGAACTGCGCATCAGAGACGCTTCCTCGCTGAGCGGATTCGCGAGTTCAATAACTGGCGAAGAAGAAAACGCCTCCGCATCTTGATGCGAGATAAATGTGAGCGAGACCGCTTCGTTGTATCCCAAGGCGAGCAGGGAAGATCGCACCTTCGCATGTTTTGCAGCGCGCGGATTATCGACAACCGCGCCTGAGAACGCCGGAAGCGTGTTGGCGAACTTATTGTAGCCGTACAGACGCGCAATCTCTTCGATCAAGTCAATCTCGCGTTCAACATCCAATCGCCAAGTCGGAATGCGAACAGAGAACTCCGCCTGCGCGCTCGGCTCGGGAATCAACTCAAACCCCAATCGCTTCAGGATCGCGATAATCGAATGCGTTTCAATGCTGCCGCCCAGAATGCGCTGGACCTGAGATGTTCGCAGCACTATAGGGGCTTGGTCGATCTCACGTGCAATCGCGTCGATGGCAACGCCGTCGAGTGTGCCTCCACCTGATTCGGTAATCCGTTGTGCCACCAGGGCGCAGGCGAGAGGCGCCGCGCCATAATCCGCGCCGCGCTCGAAACGGTGCGACGCGTCAGTGTGCATGCCATGTCGCTTTGCGGTTCGGCGAACTGCAACCGGATCAAACCACGCCGACTCAATCAGAATATTTTTCGTGCGCTCCGTGATCATCGTGTCGAAGCCGCCCATGACTCCGGCAAGAGCCACGGGCCGATTCGCGTCCGCGATGATCAGGTCGTCGGGCGAAAGCTTGCGGTCAATTCCGTCCAGCGTTTTGAGCGTTTCACCCTGGCGCGCCCGGCGAACGATAATCTTGCCGCCTTCAAGCAGATCGAGATCGAAGGCGTGCGTGGGATGCCCCATCTCCCAGAGCGTGTAGTTGGAAGCGTCGGCGGCATTGTTAATTGAGCGCTGATCAACGAGGGCCAGGCGGCTTGCGACATTCGCGGGCGACGCCTCGATGTTCAGTCCTCGAACGATCTGCGCGGTATAGCGTGCACAGCCTTCCGCATCATCGATGTCGATCTCAAAATCGTTACTCGACTTCCTTCCCCGAGATAACTCCGAACGGGAGGGCACGGCTTCAGCTGTGCCATTACCTTTACCTGAGGAATCGGCGGGTTTAGCGGCTGAGGCCTCGATCGACTTCAGCGGCACGCCATACAGCGCAGCCGCCTCACGCGCGACACCATGATGGTTCATCGCGTCGGGACGGTTGGTCCCAATCTCCATCTCGAAGACCGTATTGACGCCCTCACCGGAAATCCCCTCGACGGCAATGCCAACCGAAGTCAGATCTTCAACAAGTCGACGATCGTCAACCGGTATGTCAACGAACTCGCGTATCCATTGGACAGAAAGTTTCATCTTCTTGAATTGCGGATTACAACTCGTCGGGCATCGGCGCTCTGACGTTCTTTACAAAGCGAGTCTCCATGGCTCCGTAGACTTTGAAATTGCTGCGAGCATCACTCAGGCTCAGAGTACTATTTGGCCCTCCACGAACCTTATCGGCATCATCATCCTGCCCGTCATCCTCCCAAAAGCAAACCGGACAAACTTCAAATCCACCACGCGAGTGCAATGTCCTGTACTTACAGCAGGGGCATCGAAACGACTTCTCGGGCTGCCATGGTTCCGTGATGCTCTTGAAAGCACTCATGCTTACGCCTACGACCACTCTGTTGCCAACGACAGACGACGTGCGACGCACGACGCTTCTCATCCAAACTGCTCCAAAAATCTCACATCCCCTTGGAAGAACAATTGCAAATCATCCAATCCATACTTCAGCATTGCAATGCGGTCCACGCCCATGCCGAACGCAAACCCGGAGACCTTCTCCGGATCGTAGCCGTTATGCTTCACGAACTCGAACACATTCGGATCGACCATACCGCACCCGAGAATTTCGATCCATCCCGTTTGTTTGCACGGACGGCACGGCGCGTTGTCCGAACCGCGCTTGCCGCTGCCGCCGCAGATGAAACATGAAACGAACATCTCCGCGCTCGGCTCGGTGAATGGGAAGAACGACGGCCGGAAGCTGGTCTTCACGTCCGACCCAAACAACGATTTCATCGCATGATCGAGCGTGCCCTTGAGGTCGCCAAACGTGATATTCGTATCCACAGCTAGCCCTTCGACCTGGTGAAACATCGGCGAGTGGCTGGCGTCCGGCGGGTCGTTACGGTGAACTTTCCCAGGGATCACAATCCGCAGCGGCGGTTTCATTTTCTCCATGGTGCGAATCTGGACCGGAGAGGTGTGCGTGCGCAATAGCAGTTGCTCGCGTCGCGCTTTCGATTGCTGGTTCGCAAGGAACAGCGTGTCCTGTGTATCGCGGGCCGGATGATTCGGAGGAAAATTCAGGGCCTCGAAATTGTAGTAGTCGGTCTCAATCACCGGCCCTTCGGCGACGGAATACCCGAGATTCTTGAACACGCTGACGATTTCATTCTGCATGCGAATGATGGGATGCTCGGCGCCAATGGCGCGGCGAATGCCAGGAAATGAAATATCAATTGCCGACTCTGTACCTGCGGCGGGAGTCCGTTTGAGAGCAGCCTCGACCTTAGCTTCAACTTCCGTCTTGAGTTTGTTGACGCGCTGGCCGACTTCGCGCTTCGCTTCTTTGGGCGCGGCTTTCAGCCAGAGTTCGTTGATTTGAGTGAGAATGCCGTCTTTGCGCGCGAGCCAGTGATCGCGGAACGCTTTACGCTCATCGCCGTTCCCTAGTGCTCCGGATTCCTGCTCCAACGCAGCGAGAAGTTTTTCAACGGCCTTGTCTAACGCCGCCGCCGAGAAATCTTTCAGTTTGGGAACGGTGTAGGCCACGTTTCTTTCGCCCCTGCAGGGCCGCTTCATGTTGCCAAGCGACCACGGCTTGCGCCGTGGGCTGCATTCTTGCGCCGCCTTCGCGGCTTCAGTTGAATCAGTCCACCTTTGAATCTGTCATCCCCAGCGCCGGATGAGCTTCGCTCCACGAAGCTCATCAACTCGAGGGATCTGCAGTTGCCGTACAGTTTGTCCGAACAGCTTTTGCCATGAGAATCTGCCTCTCCCATAGCCGCAGATTCCTCGACTCCGCATGATCATTCGCTTTGCGAACGATCATGCGGTGCTCGGAATGACAAAGTATAAGGGAATCACGTTCGGCACACCTGAAGACGTGACCTGATATGAACCTCATCCGGTACGTGGAAGAGCAGGCTCTTTAGAGCCTCCTTAACGGCTTTTAACAATCTCGCCCTTGAGGGCTTGCGGGCTGAAGCCCGCAAGATTCCGAAAGACATCTTAACGCGGCCATGAATGGCCGCTCTTCCCCGGAGATCCAATCGTCAGGACTAACTGCCAAATACTAACTGCTGAAAGCTGATGGCTGAGAGCTGTTACGCGGCCCCGCCGATAGCGCTCTTCGCCTGCTTGGCGAGGCTCTTAAAGGCAGCGGCATCGTTTACCGCCAGGTCAGCCAGGATCTTGCGATCGAGCTCCACGCCCGCTGTTTTCAATCCATGGATGAACTGGTTGTAGCTCATACCGTTCAGCTTGGCAGCGGCGCCTATGCGCACGATCCACAGCGAGCGGTACTGGCGCTTCTTTTGCTTGCGCCCGGAATAGGCGAACTTCAAGCCGCGTTCCACGGCCTCTTTGGCCGAACGGTACAGCTTGGATTTTGTGAGGAAATAACCGCTGGCGCGATCAAGTATCTTTTTGCGTTTCGCGCGACGTTTAGTCCCGCGTTTTACACGAGGCATTGTCTAGCTCCTTTTTAACTTCTAATTAGCGGCTGGAGGCAGGATGTGCCTCTTCACTCGCTGTGATCACGGCTCACGTAGGACCGGACGCCCTCGTCCGGGCGGGCGAGCTGTGCTCGCCAGTTGCCGCGCTTAGCGCGACTGGGCGGGTGAGGGCACCCGCCCCTACGTGATTCGTGCTAGTACGGAATCATTCTCTTAACTTTTGGCGTGTCAGCGTCGCTGACCAGCGTGGAAGTTCCCAGCTGGCTCTTGCGCTTCTTTTCCTTCGACGTCAGGATATGCCGCAGAAACGCCTTCGAGCGCTTCACTTTTCCAGTTCCAGTCTTCTTGAAGCGCTTGGCTGCGCCTTTATGTGTCTTTAATTTTGGCATGATTTGAGTTTCCAGTTTAGCATTCGGCACTTACCGGCCAACATCCGGCCAATTAAGGAACTGGATGCTGAATGCTTGACCTACGCTTGGCGTGCTGCCGGCGCGGCCTGCTTTTCTCCTGGCTTTTTTGCATTCGGCGCCAAGATGGCGTGGAGAGTGTTGCCTTCCTGCCGTGGCCGGAATTCTACAATTCCGCGTTCGCCAATATCTTTAATCAGGCGCTCAAGAATTCCGCGCCCCAGTCCGGTACGCGTCATCTCACGCCCACGGAAAAAGATCGTAGCCTTGACCTTGTCGCCTTCATCCAGGAAGCGCAGTACGTGGTTCTTCTTGGTTTCGTAATCGTGATCGTCCACGTTGATGCGGAACTTCACTTCCTTCACCGTGATTGTCTTCTGGTGCTTCTTGGCCTCGCGCTCTTTCTTCTCTTGCTGGTACAGAAATTTCCCATAATCCATGATGCGGCAAACCGGAGGCTGCGCTGTTGGGGAAATCTCTACCAGGTCAAGGTTCTTTTCGCGGGCCATTTTGAGGGCTTCAAAAGGGGGCATGATACCAATCTGCTCGCCTTCATCACCAATCACGCGAATTTCGCGGGCGCGAATACGATCATTTGTGCGGATAAATCTCTTATCGATACAAACCTCCGTTTATTTTCAACGGTGTGGGATAAAAAAGTATAGCATGAGCGATCAGCATCGGCTTCAGTCGTTCAGGCGATTTTTGCGCGATTGGCTGTGAATACCGACTGCCCCTTGATCGCCGAGAACACTGCGAATCCTTCTCTCAATATCCACAAGTTTCTTCAGCCAGCTCTGCATTTGACGTTGAGCGTGCTCTGCCCATTCCCTAAAATCGCCGCTGCTTGAAAATAATTTGAAAGACGAGGAGAGCAATATGGCACTACAGTCCCAAGAACAAGAGACGCTCAACGTAAAACTCGTCCACTTTACCAAACAGAACTCTCCAGACGAGCCCGTACAGCTCGCATTTTCAGTCACCGACGAGCAGGGGAAAGAAGAAATCATCACTGGCGAAATTCCCTACAGCTATGATCTGTTCCGTCTTTGTCAGGAGCAGGGCTGGCTGAACCTCCGTCGCGGTGTAGCGTCCATTCGCGAAAGCCGCGGCCAACGCAGGGCAATGTCAGCGTAGTCCGTACGAAAATGCCCTCACCCTTGAACCTAACTTCTCTGTGAACCTCTGTGGTTGAAGAATGTCTCAACCACAGAGGCACGAGGTTCAGGGCTGGGCTTGTTCGATCGGCTGATTTCGGCGATTGCCCACAAAACACTCGTGCACGGTGGGCTTGCCAAATCGTTGCACGACATTTTCGGGGATCTGTCCTTCACTGAGCTCCTCGAATTTGAACTCAATCGTCCCCGGAGTTTTGCCTTCCGGATTGACGGTGGCGATCAGATAACCATAAACGTTAGTCTTTGCCGCATGAGCGTCTCCCGAATTCGGGGGCAGGGGATAACGCTCCGCTCCGGCTGTCCCGATGATCCACCCTGGAAGCACTCCGCCATGAGATTGCCAATACGCAGTGTTGAAAGTCCCGTCCATAAAGTAATGCGAATGGCTGGCGAGAACATAGACCAGCTTGTGCGCGTCATTCTGCATCTTCAGCAGCATTTCGTAAACACGCCGGCCGCTCTCGACTCCTGCCGGAGACTCATTCATGCTGTGGTTTGAAGAAATGCTTTCCGGTAGCGCCTTGTGCATTGCGACCACTATCGTTCGGACAGCAGCATCTTTGCGATCCCGATCGAGCACGCCCTTGATCCATTTCATCTGCGCGGCATCGAACTGGTCCGCGGTGGCATTGTCCAGGTAGATGAAGTCAATGCCAGCGCGCATCCAGTGATAATAGGCTTGCGGCTCTGTTGCCTTCTTGTCGTCCTTCAGACGCTGTTCGCGAATATCGGGCCTGTCCAGGTAGGCATGAAACTTTTGAATGAATTCGGCCCGGCTTTTGGGTGGCGCCACTTCATGATTCCCGATGCCGAGATAAAACGGTACATCGCCCCAGACTTTGATTTGATTCTCGATGAAATCGTCCCACGCCTGCTGTTCATAGGCCGGTAGATCGGTTGGCTGGCCCTGCTGACTGGCTTCCGCGACAAAATCCTGGTCTGCACCGTAGATTGCGCGTAAATCACCTAAGTGCCAGTAGAACGCAGCGCTGTGCTTGGAAGCGTCGCTCGCGATCGCGGGCATAACGATGTCTCCGCAATTGCGGGAGTCGCCCGATACCGCGAAATACCAGGGTTTATTTTGATCGGAAGACTGTGCGAAAGCTGCGGCGGAAAAAACACTGAGCAGCAACGCTAACTTCAATAGGGAGGATTGTATCTTGCGCATTTTTACGTCGCGCCTTTCTGAAACGTTTTCAAGATCAGTGTAACCTTTCCTTATGGAGTGAGTCTCATCAAGGTGAGTAATCTCCGTCCAAAACGAACGCTGCTTTGGTTCATGTCCTCAGTTTGTCTGGCCGTATTCTCAGGCCTCACATCTTTCGCCTCCGACAGTGCGCAGCCAGTTCCAATTGTCGTTGAGCTTTTCACTTCCGAAGGATGCTCCAGCTGCCCGCCAGCCGATTCGTTGCTGCGAAAACTCGATTCATCGCAGCCCATTGCCGGGGCACATTTGATCGTACTCGAAGAACACGTTGATTACTGGGACGATTTGGGCTGGAAAGATCCGTTTTCATCACATGAGTTCACCCTCCGCCAATCTGCATATGCCGAGCGTCTGAAGGTGCGCGCGCCCTACACTCCGCAGATGGTGATTGATGGCAACTTCGAAGTTCTGGGAAGCGATGCGCGGCGACTTCAAGCAGTCCTCGATTCATCGCGCTCACTCCCGACCGTTGCAGTCCGGCTCTCCGACGTCAAATTCGAGAATGGAAAAGTGCATGCTCATATTGAAACGGCTAACCTGCTGTCAAAGGCGGAGATATATGTTGGCCTTGCACTGAACCGAGCTGATACCCAGGTGAAACGGGGTGAAAATGGCGGCCGACACCTGGAGCATGTGGCGGTGTTGCAGTCGCTTCATCATGAAGGCAAAGCCCAGGCAGGGCAGTCCTTCACGCGGGATGTGATTATTGCAACGGAGTCACCGATAGCGGCTTATCGTGTGATCGCATTTATTCAAGAACCAGGTCAGGGAAAGATCATTGGCGCAGCAATGGAGAACCTGCGGCACTGAGGGCGTGATCTTTGATCAGAAGGCTAGCGTTTTTGTTGGCGCGCTGTCCTGCTCATATGCCGTTCTTCATTCCGAACAGCCAAGTAGAGAAGCCCAAATCCGCCCAACACGATTGTGACTGCGAGTAGCATGAGTGATCCTATATCGAATTGAACTCTATCCCTCCCCGGAAGTTGCTTCAACGTAACCAAGGTACCGAGAAAGCTAAGTCCTGCGGCCCGTCCAGGATGTCCCGTCAGGTGCGAGCTATCTGCTAGAGTTGTTGAGCCATGAAGCCAGTCCGTAGCTTTGCCAGCGACAACAACGCCGGTGTGCATCCTGAAGTGCTGAAGGCGCTTACGGCCGTAAATCAGGGGCACGTTGTCGGCTACGGCGATGACCCTTACACCACTTCCGCCGTTCGACAATTCAAGAAGCAGTTCGGTGACGACATTGAAGTTTTCTTCGTCTTCAACGGCACAGCCGCCAATTGCCTCGCTTTGAAGGCGCTCACGAATTCCTTCCATGCGGTCATCTGTCCAGATGGCGCGCATATCAACGTGGATGAGTGCGGCGCCCCCGAAAGGTTCACTGGCTGCAAGCTGATTTCGATTCCAACTCGCGATGGCAAGTTGACGGTGGAAGATGTAACGAGCGCTTGTCATGGCATCGGGGTAGAACATCACGTGCAGCCGCGCGTTATCTCCATCACCCAGGCAACGGAAGTCGGAACTGTCTATAAAGCGGACGAGATTCGCGCACTCGCAAAGTTTGCTCATCAGCACAGCATGTTTCTGCATGTCGACGGCGCCCGCATCGCCAACGCGGCGGCTTCTCTTGGGCTTAGCCTGCGACAAGCGACCAAAGATCTCGGAGTCGATGTGCTCTCGTTCGGCGCGACGAAGAACGGCGGTATGGGAGCTGAAGCAGTTGTTTTTTTCGACAGCCAACTCGCGAAAGACTTCAAGTTCTATCGCAAACAGGGAATGCAACTGGCGTCGAAAATGCGATTCTTGTCCGCGCAGTTCGAGGCGTTATTCAAGAACGACTTGTGGCTACAAAACGCCCGGCACTCCAACCGTATGGCGCAGCTTCTGAAACGCGAGCTCGCGAAGATTCCACAAATCAAAATTGTGTGTAAGGTCGAAGCGAACGGGGTCTTTGCGCAGATACCGCGCCGTGCAATTGCGAAGCTCCAGAAAAGGTACTTTTTCTACGAGTGGAACGAAGCCGAATCCGTGGTGCGCTGGATGTGCTCCTGGGATACAAGCGAATCGGATGTGAAGCAGTTTGTAGAGTTCGTGCGGCGGACCGTCGCCTGACACAATTTTCGCCGGAGCGCGTGAATTCAGTTATTGCTTCCTTTTGTATATCCCAAGATAAAACTGCGTATATGCCTTCATATTCCTTGTCTGTTCACCCCAGGTGAAGCGCGATTCCGGATCGGCTAGTTCCACTAATCCGACCTCCTCATAGTTGTTCTTGATATAGGCCGTCGCCCAATTCATGAACGGTGCCATGCGGCTCGACCCCATGGTGGTGAGCCATGTGGCTGGGTGATTCGAGTAGATAACGTAGGCAGGACGGTTCGCTTCAATCTCTTGGATCATCTGTTTTTGCATTCGTTCCCAGTAGGGCTGGTTTTCCATTAGCGCATAAACATAGATGTAACCGCTCGCCGACAGCCGATGCGCGTAAAAGAAGATCTCCGGCTCAGAACCGAGTACGGCAAGCCGGTCAGTTGGCGATGTGTGCTGCTGAAGATATTCTGCTATCGGCACTGCTTCTATAAATGGAGAGTTGATGTAAACGGCATGGCATGCCTCGATCGGAGTCATGCGGAAATAGAACTTCCCGTTCCTTCCTACCGCCCAGCCCCACCCCAGCACAAAGACGGTTAGCGGGATTGCCAGGAGCCAGGGTTTAGCTGCCTTGGCCCGAAGCACATCGTTTGCCGAGACGACGGCGCATGGCGTCAACAGCGCAATTACCGGCAGCAGCATGATGAAGTAATGACTTCGAAAATAAAGTCCCGAACTTACTCCCAAAAACGAGAACACCAGCAAACCGAAGATCAAAGCGGCATGTTTGCGACTCGCGGGGTTCCAAACAAAAGCGCTGAGTCCCACTACCGCGATGCTCCACAGGACCGGGGCTGCATAGAACAACGGAAAGAAGTGGTATGTAAATAGATCCCAACCATCCGCTAGAGAAATCAGCGAAGAGTATTGACGGGCATACGAGAAGGTCCAAAACCAGAAGCTCGGGAACACTCCCGCGTGCCACAGCCAGAGACAAGTCAGCCCGAAAGGAATAAAGCACCCGCCCAGAAAAATTCCCGAATACCTTACGATCGATACCCAATCGACTACCGGACGCCGTAAATAAATAAAGAGCAGATAGATAAATCCGAATGCTCCGAAAAAAATCCCCGGCTGCTTCATAAGGAATGCAATGCCGAAAAAGATCCCGCTCCAGAAAAACAGGGACGCTCTGTCGCGTTCGATCGCCCGCAACAGAAGAATTAATCCCGAGATTGCAGCGATAGTGACAAAGTGCGTGGCATGTCCGGCGAGCCCAAGAGTTTGTTGATGTGTGGAGAGCAGTCCGTATGTCGCTGCGGCAATCACTCCCCCTGTGCGCCCGAACAGACGAGATCCTAAGAGAAACACAAGTACGATCGTTCCTGCATTTACGAACAGAACACCAAGATGAATGCCCCGATCAGTCTCCCCAAAAATTGCCATCAGGACCGCATACGCTGCGTAAGTTCCCGGAAGCTTCATGTTGTATGCGAATTTGTACGGAGGAATGTGCTCCAGCATGAGTTGTCCGGCGTAGGCGTATTCGCCTTCGTCGCGTTCGAGAGGCATCGCCGCGAGCCGCCAGCGAACTAAGCCAAACAAAATGACGATCAGTAGTAGGGCTGCGACATGCCAGGTAAATCGCTTACCGGTGAGCAAGTCCGGAGTGTTGGTGCTGACATTTTCGGGAACGGAGAGCGCGGAATTATCTGCCATACGAAAATGAGCGGTTAGGGTAAATGCGGAAACGTGAACGTATAGCAATCATGTAGCAACGATACCGCCGGCGCAGCGCGGCTCACCACCCATTTGCGGATGTTGAACCAAACCTCAAAACACGTTTCTAGCTTCCTCGCCCGACACTCTACGTCCGAGAAAGATGGAAGGGGCGTCGGCAGGATTATAGCCACGATCTCTGTGCTCTTGCGCGATCGGGTCAGCACATATCCCACAGCGTATATCCGGAGCATGTATCTCTATCGGCTCCCATGAATAACGTTGCATCTCGCGCTCGTAAACCGCCCAGTGCCCGAAATCGGCTGAACGCCGGAGCACCACAAAATCCGGAGGCTTTTTCGAATCGTCCTCAGCACGGAATACGGCAATGCCGCCACGAATCGGGTTCGGCAGGTAAAACATGAGCGGGATGTCTTCATAGTTGATCAGGATCTCATCAGATGATTTTACACTCTCTTTTAGCCACTCGATAACCAGGCGATTTGGATCAGGGGCATGCCTGAAAACATTCCGGCCAAGCGCCAGGAGTTCAGCCCGGAGAATAGTGACATCTCGTTGCTGGATGGGCAGCGCGTGCAAAGGCAGGCTCAAGCATGGAGTGAAGACGTAAATGGCCGCGACGGCGCACGCAAAGCCGCGAAACACTGTGTCGCTAAGACGCACCAGTACCCAGGCCACCAACAGGCAGCCCAGTGGTGCCGTCGCTATGAGATAGCGCAGGAACGGAGCAGGAGCAACCGATGGAATCCAGAACAACAGCGCGAGAAAAATCCCACACACGATACTGATCAATCTTCTCTCTAGAACCGGAAGAGTTTTTCTCCGATGGACCATAATTGCGGCGGCGGCTCCGCCGATCACCAGGGGCACAACATATTCGTTTGCATTGAACAGATTCAGCAAGAAGCGTTGCGACCAGGTTCCATCTTGTACTGATAAACGTTTCCACAGTTCGTAGTAGTAGGCGAATGGAGCTATGGACGTGGCCAGCACAGCGCCAATCAGCAGCGGTCTCCACAACCTGCGCCGATCGGCAAAGAAGGCATCAATAAAAAGAACTCCGAGGACTGGCCAGACCGTTCCATAGTCCACCTGGAACCAGCACCACGCGGCCATTACGAACAACGCTGCGCTCGCCCTGCCGCCACGTTGCCAGCGTGCATAGGTTGCAAGGGTAACAATGAGAAACAGACTGGACAGGGCGTAATAACGGCACTGCCGGCTGTGAAGGATCCAGTACGAATTGAATATCAGAAAGATGCAGGTGAGCAGCGCGACTTGCACGCCTTCGAAGTACTTCAGCGCAAACTCGTACAGCAACAAGACGGTGATAATGCCCGCGATCGCAAAAGGGAGCCGAGCTGCGAGTGTGGTCGCACCCAGCAGTTTCAAACTGGCGGCCGCAACTACGAACTGTCCCCACGGTTGCCATTTCCAGACGGTGTCTTTCTTCAGATCGCCGCGCTGAACATAGAAGTTGATTGCTGATTGTGGATCATGAGTGCGTTGGTCAATATTATTTGCCCCCTCGGCTGCGGAATGATCGATGGTAATGAGGTTCACTCCATCATAGGCAAGCGGACGCGTGAATCGCAGCATTCGCTCGGCGAGCACAGCAGTCGCCGCTTCGTCTTGCCATAGATAGGAAGTGCCGAGATTCCAAAATAGAAGTGCGCCGGCTGAGCACATCAGGACAATCCACGTCAGAAGACGCGACGACGGGTTCTGTGCACGAGCGCTGGTCATAGTGAGGACTAGGCCGATATTAACGGTCTAGTTGGCACATCGAAATGCAATGAATGCTGATGAACCAATAAGGGCACGACGGCATCAGGTTGGAATGCGCTGGCAAAATCCCGACTTGGAGGAAGAATGAAGCGAGATGGCGCGCAGCCTCGGAAGATAGCGCGACGACTCTGTTCCAATCGAAGTACAAGCCGCAGTCCGGCTCCGCCATAATTGATTGGGAGCTTCCAATGACCCCCAACCGGAAAAATGTTACGCATTGGTCAAGTGCTCGAGATCACGTTCCCAAGCTTCACGCCGCGGATCACCTTCCGCTCGGAACGCGAGCTAACTGTCGAAATCGTCGCAGGAGAGAATACCGGTTTCGCTGACACTGTCGAATATAAGATGGTCGTTGTTCGCGATGGTCTCGTAGTGCTCTCCTGGCAGGAGCACATCGGCAGCACGATTGTGCACGTACTCGATCTGATCGGGAATCAGGCATACACCTTCGTGACGCCGGCCAGAGGCGGATTTATGCGTCTAAACGGCCGTATCTCACTTAATCTTCAGCCTAACCGTATGGTCCAAGAGCGCCAGCGTTTTGGGTGTCGGTGCGAACTATGTAGAGGACGATCTTGGAACTCTAGTTTTGGCAATGAATTCCATAGCGGAGCGGCCGGCACAGGTCACAGTACGCACTCAGGGCTCTAATTGAAATCCGAAAGTGGGTGGCAGTAGCGGTTTGGAACGGAGCGACAAGAACAGAAGGCAGATGGCGCGCCCGGAGAGATTCGAACTCCCGACCTACAGCTCCGGAGGCTGCCGCTCTATCCATCTGAGCTACGGGCGCGTGTATTCAGTCTACATCTAGCCAACGAGCGACGCAGCCGCGGAGCAGGAAGAGCACAGAAATAGCAGAGGCGCACTTGTGCTACAAACAGCGAGGAACTTCCCTGAGCTAGCGCCGGCCTCGATCGCGTCCACCGGCCCCGGCTCGTTCACCCTTCGGTCGGGCTTCATTCACGTTAATGGTCCGACCACCAAGCTGTGTTCCGTTTAATCCGGCGATTGCCTTTTCGCCCTCTTCTGTGTTCGTCATCTCAACGAATGCAAAGCCTCGCGACCTGCCAGTTTCACGATCTGTCAGAATGCTCACGCGATCCACCTGACCGTAAGCTTCGAAAGCCTGGCGCAGTTCATCTTCCGAAGTATTGAAGCTCAGATTGCCCACAAAAATATTTTTCACAGTGCCCCTCGTTTCCGTCCGCGAACCACAAAACGCCTTCCGGTGCACAGCATGTTTCCAAACTCGTCCCGCAAAGGCGCGGAGAGTATAGCAAATCCCGCGCAAAATGCAGCATTTTAGATTTTGTTTTTAAGAGCGATCGGAAGGTGAGCTCAGCATTTATCTACGGACCAGAAGCCTTGCGCCTGGTACCCAATCTGAAGCAGGCGGTTCTTGGGATCGTGGCCCTTGCCGCATGTAGGACAAGTGAGGTACCGGCTCCAGCGTCCGCCCCCCCAATCATAGGATTCGTCTACAACAAAAGTTGTACCGCAGCTGCACGGAACCATAAACATCCGTGGCCGGTCTTTGGTTTCGATAACGGGTGGTTTCTTAATGCCAGAGCGTTTCCCTGAGGGCATGGCCTACTTTTCCCAGTTAGAACTTCTCAGATTGGTACGCCACTTGTCCTCCCACCATGGTGAGCAACACTTGCGTGACCCCGATCTTCGAAGGTTCGATTTTGAACAAATCTTGCGAGACCACAATGAAGTCGGCTAGCTTACCGGCCTCAAGTGAGCCCTCGTCTTTTTCGCGGTGCCCGGAATAGGCTGCATTCAGGGTGTAACCCTTGATGGCATCCGCCAGGCTGATGCGTTCAGACGGAATCCATCCACCAGCAGGTTTGCCTTCCAACGTCTGCCGAGTCACGGCATTTTGGATCCCCGGCCAGGGGCTGAGGGTTACTACCGGCCAGTCGCTTCCAAAAGCTACAATCCCGCCTCCGGATTGAATACTGTGCCATGCCCAAGCGCGCTGGACCCGCTCCTGGCCGACGCGCGGTGCCCAAACATTCAGGGTGTCATCGTCCGGCTTGGCATGGAGTGGTTGCATGCTTGCGATTACCCCGAGGCTCCCGAAACGAGGAATGTCGGCTGCCGAAGCGTCTTCAATGTGCTCGATCCGATGCCGGGCATCCTTTGTGCCGTTCACCTTGCCGGAGTTCTCATACGCGTCAAGTGCAAGACGAATCGCCCGATCTCCGATGGCGTGAGTACAAATCTGAATGTGTCGGCGATCGAGTTCGGCCACGAAGCGCTTATAGCTTTCGGGATCCCATAGCAAGCTGCCCGAAAGTGAAGGATCGTCCGCATAGGGCGCAAGCATGGCCGCAGTATGGGTTTCGATGACTCCATCGAGAAAGAACTTCACCGCTCCGCCCGCAATCCAGTCGTCGTGATACTTCTCGCGCGTCTGTTCGACTCGCGTCAGTTGCGCGCCCGTTACCTCGGGCGGATCCATTCGATACGCAACGTAGAAGCGCACCGTCAGGTCGCCACTGCTACGAAGCTGGTCGAGCAATTCGATCTCGCTGATGTCACCTTCTCCTGGATTAATGCCTCCCATGACGTGCACTCGAGTGACGCCGAGTTCGTTAGCGTGCTTCAAACCCGCGCGAAGCGCCCGAAGTTTTTCATCCCTTGAAGGCTCAGGAATAGCGCGCCGAATTAAACCGTCAGCCGCGTCTTCTTTTATTGCTCCGGTGGGCTCGCCGGTTGCGGGATCGTGGACAATTTCTCCGCCGGGCGGGTTGGGAGTGTCCTTAGTAATGTGGGCAGCTTCGAGAGCTTTGCTGTTTGCCCACCAGGTATGGCCGTCGAAGCCTTCGATATACACCGGTCGATCGGGAATGATGGCGTTAAGAAATTTTTTATCGGGCAGTCCGTTCGGTGGGAACAACGGATAACTCCATCCGCGGCCAAGGACCCATGGATCCTTGGGATGAGCGTCTGCATACTCCTTCAGGCGGCGAAGTGCTTCATCCAGATTTTTCGTATCTTCCAGATTGATGCGCTGAAGCGAGAATGAGCCGTCGAGAAAATGGACGTGGCAATCGGTAATACCGGGTAGGACCAGATGGCCTTTCGCGTCGAGTACTTTCGTTGCCGGCCCGCGATAGCGTGCCATTTCTTTGTCGGAACCGACGGCAACGATTTTGCCATCGCGAATCGCTATTGCTTGTGCCCAAGAATGCTTCGCGCCCACGGTGTAAACGCGACCGTGTAGCAGGATCATATCCGCCTGCATCCTCTGCGCATGAGCGACGCAAGGCAGCGCCAACAGTGCAAGTACGAGCCACAATTGCCGGACTTTTGCGCTCATTGGTTCTCTCCTGTTTAGAAAGTCGGAGGCGTGTTGACCCACAAGACCAGAGTCTCTGACCGTCCCGAATTCGTCCACTGATGCGGCACAGCGCTTTCGAAATAGAAACTGTCGCCCGATTTGAGCGTGTGCTTTTCTCCGCGCAGAAGAATTTGGAACTCGCCCTTTAACACATATAAGAATTCTTCACCTACGTGCGAGTATGATTCGCCGCTGCTCGCGCCCGGCGCAACTCGAAACAGATGCGGTTCCATTACTCTGTTTCCCCAGGCGAGCAATTCCATTCGAACACCTGGGCCGGCTTCAAGCACCTTGCGTGCCTTCGGCCGGACCACTCGCGTAACGTGCTCTGCTGTGTCGTAGAAGTCGAGAATGTTGTGCTTATAGTGGCGGGCCAATCGCCGCAGAGTGCCCACTGACGCGCTCATTTGCGAGCGCTCAAGCGCGCTCAGGAAACCGACTGACACTCCAACCGCTTTGGCAACGCTGGCGAGGGATGCGCCTCGACTTAGCCGCAGTTGACGCAATCGAGAACCTAGCGCTCCGTCTGGCACAT
>QHZW01000227.1 GCA_003224815.1 Acidobacteriota bacterium
AATTCATTGGAAGCACCGATGAAAATCATGTCCACGGCGTTCACACGCCCGCGTACCTCGTCGGGCGTTGCAACCTGTACCAGGATGCCGCGCACCACCACGCTCACCATATCCGAAGCGCCGGTGAGAAGCAGCGCGATCAGAGAGATTGTCATGCTGCGGGAAATGCCGAAGACAATGGTGAAAACGCCGAATCCGGCTACGCAGGCCAGCATGACTTTGCCAACCCGGCTACGGAGCGGACGATAGGCCAGTCCAAATGCCATGATCAAGGCGCCGATGCCGGGCGCGGAACGCAGGATTCCAAGACCCCACGGCCCGGTGTGAAGAATCTCGCGGGCAAAAACCGGAAGCAGCGCGACTGATCCGCCGAGCAGCACCGCGAATAGATCAAGTGAGATTGAGCCCAGAATGATTTTGTGTGTCCAGATATAGTGCAGGCCAGCAAGCACAGTGCGCGCACTGATTTCTTCACGCACGCGATTGGACGGGCGCAGGTGAATGCGCGTAAGCGCAACCGTTGCAAGCAAGCACGTGACCACAGTGGTCGCATAAACGCCGGCAGGACCGCGGAATGCCGCGTAAAGCACCCCTCCGAGAGCGGGGCCGAGAATCGTGGCCGCCTGAAAAACAGTGGCGTTCCACGCTACCGCATTGGGAAACAAGTCGTCGGGAACGAGCAGCGGAAGCAGCGATCGGCCTGCGGGTCCGTTGAAGACGCGGACCATACCCAGCAAGAACAGCACTGCGTAAATCGGACCAACGCTGGGCACGCCAATTCGCGTGATTTCTACGAGCAGCGCCGAGCATATCGCCATTCCCAGAGTGCAAAGCAGCAGAACGGTTTTGCGGTTGAAACGGTCAACGACATGTCCGGCGACGAGAAACAATGCGATCACGGGAATAAACTGAGCCAGTCCGACGTAGCCGAGGTCGAGCGGACGCCTGGTTATCTCGTAAATTTGCCATCCAACTGCGACCGACTGCATTTCGAGCGCCGCGACAACGCAAAACCTGCCCGCGGCATACAGCGTGAAATTGATATGGCGAAAGGCGGCCAGACCGGCGTGGCCATGGCTGTCAGGGACGGACATGTTCTTTCTAATGTGCCACACGCTGGCGAGTTATAGGTGCGGATCACGCTAGAATGTCTGTTCCAGTCCGGCACCTGCTGTGACTGAATGCTGAAATGCGTTTCGAATTTTTCATAGCGTCGCGGTATCTGCGTGCCAAGCGCAAGCAAGCTGTCATTGGCGTGATTACGGGAATTTCGATAGCAGGTGTTGCGGCCGGCGTGGCGTCGCTCATCATCGCGCTCGCAATCAACAATGGATTTCGCCAAGACCTGCAGGAGCGACTGCTGGGATCAACTTCGCATGTCAATCTTCTGCGCACCATGGGAGATGGAATTACGGACTGGCGTCCGCTGATGGAGCGGCTTCAAAAGCAGCCGCACGTAATCGCGGCTGCGCCCGACATTTATGAACAGGTACTGATCTCGCTGGGGGCGCGTGCCAAGGGTGCAGTGCTGAAGGGGATCATTCCGAAAGATGAGCGCGAGGTAAGCAATCTGCTGGACAGCGTGAAACAGGGGTCGGCAGATGCGCTGGAGGAGCCGAGTTCGCAGCCAGCAGCTGATTCGAGTGGTGGTTCCGCGGTCGAGGGCGCCCGCGCCACGCAAGCCCGCGCCACACAGGGTGATCAGGATGCCGACTCTCTTGCCGCTGCACAACAGAGGCGGGATGCGATGCCGCCGATCATTCTCGGCAAACAGATGGCAGACGATCTGGGTGCAAAGGTGGGGTCTGTAGTGTTGGTCACGAGTCCGCAGGGTGAGCTCACGCCATTCGGCTTAGTGCCGAAGTACAGCCGCTTTCGCGTAACAGGTATCTTTGACTCCGGATTCTACGACTACGACCTGTCATGGTCGTTCACCCGGCTTTCAGATGCGCAGAAACTGTTCGCGCTCGGCAACGTGATTCAGCTTATTGAATTCAAGATCGACGATATCTACAAGGCCGGCGAAGTAGGAAACGAACTTGAGCAGGCGGCCGGCGCCGGATTCATGACCACAAACTGGATGGAGCAGAACAAGCCGCTCTTCCATGCGCTGAAACTGGAGCGGCTGGTGACGTTCATCACGGTAGGGCTGATTGTTTTTGTTGCTGCACTGAATATTCTGATTTCGCTCACTATGATGGTCATGGAAAAGACTCGCGATATTGCTGTACTGATGTCCATGGGTACTCGGAAAGCACAGGTACGAAAGATTTTCATCGCGCAGGGCGCGCTGATTGGAATAGTAGGAACGGCGATTGGGCTGGTATTGGGGTATGCGCTCTCGTGGATCGGCGGGCACTATCACCTGTTCTCGCTAGCCCCAGAGGTTTATTCGATCGATTACGTCCCGTTTGCTCCACGCGTAATCGATGGAGTTCTGGTTGCTGTAGTTGCGGTGGCAACCGCACTGGTGGCGACAATCTATCCTTCGTGGTCAGCGGCAAGAATATTGCCGGCCGAAGCGCTCAGATATGAGTGATACGAAATTCAGTCTGCACCTGCGGCGGCGCTCTTGGCTTCAACCGAGCCAGCCAGCATGGTTTCCGCAATGCCGGTGTAGTCTCGTAATTTCTTGAGAGACGTTTCGACTTCCTCGACCTGCTGTGTCTCTCCTCGCTGTGAGGCAAGCGAGCAAACGCGTTTGGCGTTTTCTGCCGCATTGTTCGCAATTTCAAGCAGCGCCACAAGCGAGTCGGCGTGCAACTTCCAGAGCGAGGGCGAGTTGTTGGCCCGCTTTAATTCTTCAAGCTCAGTGATGACGCGCGCGTTCACCGCCACGACCCGCAGCAGCACGCGAGCCACCCCGGCACGCAGGCTCTTCTCTTCCAGATAATCGGCGCAGTACGCGTCGGCCTCGGCCGGCGTCAGTGTCAGGTTGAAGAAGCGCATGGGCACGACCTGGCGGAATTTGGGATCGGCAACGCGGACAAAGATTCGTACCGACTCTTCAACTTTGAGCAACTTCGTTTCTTCAGCAGCCAATTGTTGTGGGGTGACGGCCTTACGCATCGCCTTAAGGTTGAGTGGCGGGCGGATCACGGCAGGGCTTGCCTTAGCTCCCGGTTTTGCAGCGGGACGCACCGCTTTCCCCAGACGTTTTAACGGAGGCTTCTGCTCAAGCGCCTGTTTCAAGCGTGAAACACGATGGAACTTCTCGAGCGCGTTGCTGTAGTCGAGCCTCAGCAGGCCGTTTTCATCCATCGACTTGACGTGATCGACTGTCACATCGACCCCATCCACGCTGCCCAGAATTGTGCCGCCCTGTTCTTCGAGATCGTTGGCGAAGGTTTTAATCTCACGACTCGCGTCGCGAAACAATTCGTCGAACTTAGCGCCGAAAGCAGCGTTGTAGGGAGCAATCGTGGCCAGGACTCCAGGGTGGAAAAACGAATTTTCCAATGACTGCTTGAGTTGGCGAACAGTCTGAATAATTCCAGATTCCAGCAGCGCGTTGAAGTCGCGGAACCGTGTGACCTGCTCTTCGAGAGAGTCAAAGCGTCTCAGAATTTGCAGATGTTCTTCGGGCAGCAGTGGCAGCTCGGCGTCTGCCAAAATTTCGATCATTGCGATTTCGAATGGCGAAAGCGGTAATGAGCCGTCGAGTCCGTAGCCGCGCTGCTCCCATTGGCCGGGCACACGCGGATGCCGATACAAGAAGGTGCACACGATGTCCGTCTTGTCGCGATCGGATTCGGTGTGCTCTTTCTTACGCACGAAGTAGCGCAGCATCGCCTCAGCAATTTCTGGATCGGTTTCATCTGTAAAAGCGTGACGCAACATGGCTGGCGATGTGGCCATGTCGAGCAGGCGCAACCAGCGACGCATGGTGCCGAGCGTGCCGGCTACGTCGTCATCTCCCTGAAGGGAAACGGTCTCGAGACCGGCTGGGACTGGCACTTCTCCTTCGACGGACTCCTGCAGGAGCTTCTCATAGAAGCCCTGGACAGTGGCGAGTATGGCAAGTTCCCACTTGGGATCTTCAGCCAATTGGTTTTCCCTCAACGGAACGGATGCAAAATGAAAGTGTGCCAGACGCAGCGGTTACGGGGTAGTTACCTTGGTAAGCCTGCGGTCGCTGGTGGTTTTTGCATGTTGAATTCCGTTGAGAACGTCGACCATCGCTGATCCTTGTTGCACATGAGAAATGTGCCTTGTACAGGACTTTAGCGCCAACTAGGAAGTATGCGCCTGATTTTACCCAGCCATCCTTCGCTTTAATGCAGTCGCTTGCTACGTTCCAAGTCCCTACACCCAAACTCATCCCAAGTGCACAAATTCGAGACATCCGGAACACGGTGGGACGACTCAGGTTGGCAATCGTAGATTTCCAGCCAAACGATCTCGCCTTCACGTCCCCAGAGAATCAAGCCTGCCTGCTGGCCATCCGGATACACCGCTAATTCGTCAGCCAACATCTGTAGACTGCCTCGCTGTTCCTGAGGTTTGAAGTAGAGGCTGGCACATCCACAACCGCAACCCCCAACCACGCGCAACTCTTCGACAGCGCGAAGACGATAAGTTGTTACGTCAACCAACGTATGATTGAGAAGCCAATTAACAACTTTCACTTCATTCGGGCTAATGGCTCTATCCATATCCGTTGCACTGATTCGATTCGAACACGGCAATCAGTGATTTTGTCACTCTCAACAACCAATCACTCAAACACCACCGTCTTATTCCCATACAGCAGCACTCGATTCTCAACGTGCCAGCGGACCGCACGAGAGAGCACGACTTTTTCCAGGTCGCGGCCCTTTTGGATGAGGTCTTCAACGGAATCACGGTGCGAGATGCGAACAACATCCTGTTCGATGATGGGGCCGTCGTCGAGGACCTCGGTTACGTAGTGGCTGGTAGCGCCGATCAGTTTCACGCCGCGAGTGAATGCCTGATGATAGGGTTTCGCGCCGATGAATGCAGGCAGGAAGGAGTGATGAATGTTGATGATCCGATGCTGGTAGGCGTTGACAAACTCGGATGACAAAACCTGCATATAGCGCGCGAGCACGACGAAGTCAATCGCGTGCTTCTCCAGTTGTGCGATGATCAAACGCTCAGCGGCGCGTTTGTTCCATTTTTCGACGGGAACCAGGAAAAATGGAATGCGGTAAAAATCAGCGATAGCCTGACTGTCGCCGTGATTGGAGATAATGCAAGGAATATCGCAGGCAAGTTCGCCGCTGTGATGCCGGTACAAAAGGTCAACGAGGCAGTGGTCGTATTTAGAAACCATGATAGCCATGCGCTGGCGAACATCTGAAAGAGCCAGCCGCCATTGCATATCGAACTGCTTTGCAGTTTCTCCGAAATGCCAGGCAAAGTCGCTAAGCGGCAGGTCTAGTTCAGCGGGATCGAATTCCACTCGCATCAGGAATGTGTTTGACGCGGCATCACCATGTTCATCGGCGTGCAGAATATTCCCGCCGTGTTGAGCGATGAATCCGGAGATGGCGGCGACAACGCCTTTGCGGTCCGGACAAGAGAGAAGGAGAACTGCAGACTTCCTGGTCATCGCCGCGCCTTGATGTCCTTTATGATCTCTCGCGCTGCATTCGCGCCCGAAGCACCGGTCAGGCCAGTACCCGGATGGGTGCCCGATCCGCATAGGTAGAGATTGTCGATGGGCGTGCGATAACGCGCCCAATCAAGCATGGGTCGCATGGTGAATATTTGATCGAGCGCCAGTTCACCGTGGAAGATGTGTCCGCCGGTCAGGCCATATTGCTCTTCGAGATCGGCAGGAGTGATGATCTGGTGCGACAAGATTTTTCCCGGCAGATCAGGCGCATATTGGGCGAGCGTTTTTACAACGGTATCCCCGAGAGCCGTTCGTTGCTCTTCCCAGTTGCCATTCTTCAGCTTGTATGGCGCATATTGCATGTAGATAGACATTACATGCTTGCCTTCAGGCGCAAGCGATGGATCCGTGAGAGAAGGAATTGTAAGCTCGAGGTAGGGAGCGCGGGAAAAGTTGCCGTACTTCGATTCGTCGAAGGCACGCTCAAGATAATCGATTTCGGGGCCGATGTGAATGCGCCTAGCAAGCGCTTCTGCGTTTCCGTTCAGGCCATTAAAGGTTGGTAATGCTGAGAGTGCAAGGTTGACCTTGGCTACCGTGCCATTCATGCGATAGTTCTGCAGGCGCTTGGTGAACGTCGGCGAGAGCAACGAGGGGTCGGTGAGCTTGAGAAATGTGCGTTTCGGGTCGGCATTGGAGATCACGGCTCTCGCGAGAATCTGCTCGCCCGTGGAGAGCACGACGCCTTGTGCTACGTTGCTTTTCACACTGATCTCGATCACTTCGGCCCCAGCGCGAACCTCGGCTCCGGCTTTCTGCGCTGCCGCGGCCATGGCCTGAGTAATCGCGCCGATTCCTCCCTGCGCGAAAGAAGGCGTGCCATGTGCGGCCCGAAGCAGGTAGGTCAACCCCGTTCCCGCCGACCACGGACCCGCAAATGTTCCGAAGATGCCCTGGGCAGCGACAGTAGCCCGCAGCAATTCAGTTTCGAAAAATTCGGCAGCGAGATCGGCGACGGCCATTGGCGC
>QHZW01000492.1 GCA_003224815.1 Acidobacteriota bacterium
GAAATCTCGCAGACGATCTTCTTAATCTCAACTCTGTAAATTTACGATATCGGCAATTGCAGGCAGTCCACATTCATCTGCACATGAGGCAAATACATATCGCAGGCCCGGTGACGGGATGAAATGAGAGGATCGATCCCCGATCCCAAATGGGCGTAAGCTGCCGGTGATCAATGCGCTCCACGGTGCAAGAACCCCGGCGTCGCACATGAACGTAAAGGAGGCGCTTCCATCAGAAATACGCGAAGCTGCTCCCCCTGGCGCGCTCGCGGGCTGGGTGATGCCCATTAAGGGCGTTGAAATTACGGCAAGTGAAGCAATAAACGAGCCTACCCCCCTGCCCCTAACATCACGATCGGCATGGTAGGAACCAACGACCCCTTCTCCGGCTCGACCGTTATTGCAAACGTTTTGGCCTCCACCCCTGCCGGCAGCGGCGGATTGATCACAATCGCGCTGCCTTGGGCATCCGGCTTGAACACTCCAGCCGGAATCGCCGCACCGCTGGTGGAAATCAGCCATAGTTCATACGCCTTCTGAGGAGGCAGCGACGGCAGATTGCTGGCCAGGAAAATCAAGCTTGAACGATCCCTGACGTAGATCGCCTTGCCTTGCGGTTGAGGCGAGGTCTTGGATGCGACCAGAGTCACCCGCATGGCATTTGTTGCGGTAAGCGTTTCCACAACTTCGCGGGCGCGTCGCAGTTGCGCTTGTTGCCGAGCCGTCTCATTCTCCAACTCGGCCACGCGCTGTGTTAATTGGTCGCTCTGTCGCCAGAACCAGCCGGCCACTAAGGCAAGAGCCGCGGTTGCCAACCAGGGCAATGGTGCCCACCATGTTCGCCGTGTCCGAACAATTCCTGGGCGCGGTTCGCGAGCGATGGCATCCATCAAACGTTGCCGTGCCCGCCGCGGCGGAGTCGGACCAGCCGCCGAAAGCGCCATCAAGGCCATGTCCCCCCGGATTGCTTCCAACTCGCGCCGGCACGGGGAACACTCCGCCAGATGATTCTCCACCGCAAGTCGCTCGTCACCCTGCAACCCACCCAGGGCGTAGAGTGTGAGATCCTCCGCGAATTGTTCGTGTACGTTCATGCCACAAATGTTTTGCGCAATGCCAGCAGCCCGCTGCGAATGCGCGTCTTGATCGTGCCCAGCGGCTCTCCTGTCTTGGCCGCAATCTCTACGTGCGTCAACCCTTCGAAATACGCCATCTCAAGCGCGCTGCGCTGCGCCGCGGGCATGATACCCAACGCCCCTCGAACTTTCTCCATGGCGCGGGCGCGCTCCGCATCTCGCGCCATGTCGGGTTCCACCGAAACCACCACATCGGCGATGTCAGTTTCCGGACGCCGCTTGCGTAGCCCGTCAATGGCGCGGTTTCGGGTAATCACCGCCAGCCACGCGCCCAGGTTGCCGCGGCTGGAATCGAATGCTCCAGGATTTCGCCACAGTTGCAGGAACACTTCCTGCAATACATCCTCAGCCGCGCCCGTTTCGCCCAGCACCCGCAGAGCGACTGCATAGACTATGGACGAGTAACGGTCGTACAGCAGCGTCATGGCGTTCGTGTCGCCGGAGCGTATAGCCAACACCAATGAAAGGTCGGCCGAAACCCCTCTTGACTCAATGCTGGACAAACCGTTATCTCATCCTTTCTTGAGTACGACTGGGGAAGCCAGGGCGGATTGCCGGGCGGTTCCCACCTTTGTTTGATATCGTGTTCCCGGCCGTTCCCATATCTGTTACTACGCCACTGGCACAGGAACTGTTGCGAACCATAGCAGCATTTTCCTGTCTTCGACAAGTTGCCACGGAAATCTTACGCGGCCCGGGAACGCGCGAGAACTCGTCGGGCATTTACCGAGATCCGTACGGGTGACTCAGTTCGCTATCCGCAAATCGCGACCCATCCAATCTGCGATTGGGTTCGTACATAAGCTAGTAGACGTAGCCAGTCGTAACCGTCCGGAGGGGCGACGTCCACCAATTCCACAGAGGTAATACCCATGAACAAAGTGAAACTAATGGTGGCCTTCACCATGACGCTGCTCGTGCTGGTACCTTCCAGCCTGTTTGCGTCCAGCCATCGCGAAGCTCCGATTACGGCACTCGATCGTACCGCGGACATCACCGACTGGTACGCCTTTGTCAGCTACGATCACCCTAACCGGGTCACCATGATCCTCAACGTTGATCCGTTCCTCGAGCCATCGAATGGCCCCAACTATTTTCCCTTCGATCCCAATGTGCTCTATGAAATGCGGGTAGACAACAACCAGGACGGGGTGGAAGACGTAATCTTCCAGTTCCGTTTCACCACCGAACTCCGTCAACCCAACTTGTTCACTGCATTGGTGGGAGGCATTGCTGGTATCCCGCCGATCACGGCGCTGGACGGAGCAGGCTCCGAAGGTCTGAGCCTGCGCCAGAATTACACCGTAACCATGGTCAAGGACGGAAAATCCACTTGCCTGAACAATGGGATGACGCTGTTCGCGGTTCCATCCAACGTGGGCCCGAGGACTATGCCGGATTACCAGTCTTTGTTCAACCAAGCAATTTACGACCTGGGCAACGACGTTCGCGTCTTCGCGGGAACTGTGGATGATCCTTTCTACATCGACCTGGGCGCGGCCTTCGACTCCCTCAACTTCCGCATGGGAGTCGGCGGCGTGTTGCCGGCAGCGGAGGATGCTGATGATACTCACAATTACGCTCCCGATGCTGTAGCCGGCTTCAACGTGAACTCCATCGTGCTGGAAGTTCCCATCAAGATGCTTACTGTCGATGGCAAGATTCACGGGGCTGGAGACAAGCAAGCGGTGATCGGCACCTATGCCACTACCTCGCGCCATCGCGTAACCGTGCGCCGGCCACCAAATCCGGAGAAAGATTTCGGTCCCTTCCGGCAGGTGCAGCGCATGGGTAACTCCCTCGTCAACGAGCTCATCATCGGGACTGGTTCCAAAGACCGCTTCAGCATGGATGAGCCGGAGAACGACGCGCAGTTTGCGGGTTTCTTCCTCAATCCCGTATTGGCGGGAATCTTCAGCTCCATCGGTATTCCGGTAGCGCCGAATCCACGGACCGACCTGCTGATCCTCGGCCAGTACATCGCACCGATCTGTCCGGGCTGCGGTCCGGGCGATGCGGGCCCGGTGGCTGACCTACTGCGGCTGAATACCGGGATTGCTCCCACTCCGGTCGGCAGCCAGAGGCGGCTGGGATTCCTGGCCGGCGATCTGGCCGGCTACCCCAATGGACGCAGGCTCATTGATGATGCGGTGGACATCTCCTCGCGCGCCGTGGCCGGCATCCTGGTCGATCCTGTGAAGTTCGGCACCCTGATCGGTGACGGCGTGCAATTCAATCCCGAAGGCTATGGCGCGACGTTCCCGTATGTTGTGCCGGCCAACAACGGGCGTGACGGTCATCATATCGGCCCTGGGCAGGCAGGCTGCTCGGGACAACCCGATAGCATTTGCCCCGTGCAGTAACCAATCTTCGTGGCTGCTGCGCAAGCCGCGGCCACGATGTTTCAAAGCGCAGGAATCACATCGAGCCACAATCGCCCGCCATCTGGGATCAGAAATGAGGAATGTGATGAAAAAGATATTTGTTTTGACCTTGATAATCGCCAGCGCCTATGCCGTAGCCCAAAGCAACCCAGCCGGAAACGACAGCCTCTCCCCGGCAGAACGCAGCATCGGGG
>QHZW01000228.1:0-6183 GCA_003224815.1 Acidobacteriota bacterium
TGCTCTCGGGCAATTCCTGACTGACGCGCTCAGTACGGCGCATGGTCGTCCAGTCGTATTTGTATTCTGCGGCGCAGAGTAAGCAGACTTGATAGAACTGCCCGTCGGCGGCGCGCCGCGGCCAGGAAAATTCGTGGGAACAACGGCCCAGGAGGAGAACGTCCAACAACTTTTGAGGCATGGGAGTTAGCTCTGCCGGCAATCTTCTGCCCGGCGAAACCATGATGCACTGGAAGTGTGAAGTCGGGTAGGTTACTTTCGTGTAAGACCGGCGCCGATTCTGACTTTCTATGACTTTAGAAACCGAACCGTTGACCGCATACGTTCTTGCCGGCGGCAAGAGCTCGCGTATGGGCACAGACAAGGCATTTCTGGAATTGGCAGGTAGGCCTCTAATTGCGCATGCGGTGGAGCTGGCCGGTTCAGTAACTGGCAATGTCAGGATTGTCGGCGATCCCGAAAAGTTTGCAGCTTTTGGCATGATTGTGCCGGACGTCTACAAGGACCGCGGCCCTCTCGGGGGAATTCATGCGGCGTTGCTGAATTCCAATACCGATGCGAGCCTTGTTCTTGGAGTCGATCTGCCGTTTATTAATCGAGCCTTCCTGGGTTTTCTGATTTCGACTGCGCGGTCGTGTAATGCACTTGTGACTGTCCCTTCATGTGGTAGTCATTTTCAGACGTTGTGCGCGGTTTACCGCAGGCCATTGGGTGAGATCGCAGATCGCGCTCTGGCATCGGGTCACAACAAAATAGATGCGCTGTTTTCGGATGTTCCGGTTCGTGTCATTGATGAAGAGGAAATCAAGAGTGCCGGCTTCAGCCCTTCCATCTTTAGGAACCTGAATACGCCCGAAGAATGGGAGGCGGCCAGACGGGATTTTGAATTGCGCTGGACGCATTTATGATTGCAACGATAGGACAGGCTACGCGAAATTTATGACTGATCTTGCCATTGTTGAACCTGCAGCTGCGCCAGCCCCGCCAGATGATACCTCTCCATATATAGAGTTCAAAAATGTCTCGAAGGCGTTTGGCGACAATCACGTTCTAACTAACGTGAGCTTCGAGGTGAACCCGGCGGAAACGGTATGCATTCTCGGGCGGAGCGGCGTGGGAAAGTCAGTTTCGCTGCAACACATCCTGGGATTCCTCAAGCCAGATTCGGGCCGTATCATCGTTGCTCATGAAGATATTACCGATTACTCCGAAGAAGAGATGGAACGAATACGCAATAGAGTCACCATGGTCTTCCAGAGTGGTGCGCTATTCGATTCACTCACTGTAGGTGAAAACGTGGCGTTCCCGCTACGCGAGCGCCGCGACTTGAGTGAAGAGCAGATTTTGCAAATTGTCTCCGGGCTGCTGGAAATGGTTGGTGTAAAGGAAATGGCCGAGCAGTTTCCGTCTGACCTTTCTACAGGAATGAAGCGCTCAGTTGCAATTGCGCGCGCGTTGGCGTCGCAGCCGGAGTGCGTTCTTTATGACGAGCCGACGACCATGGTTGATCCGCTGATGGCGCAGTTGCTCGGGGACCTGATGAAGCGACTGAAAATTCAGCTGCATTTGACGAGTGTTGTAGTTACGCATGACATGCGTCTGGCCAAAAAACTGGCCGACCGGGTGGTGTTTCTCTACGAGAGCAGGGTGCTGTTCTTCGGGACGTATCCGGACATGGAAAAGTGCAATGAGCCGATCGTGCAGGAATTCTTGAAATTGGATGAGCTGGATTTAGGGGCGTGACCCACAAATTGTTTTTTAGAATCCCTCGCTTACCAACTTTTCCAGCGTGATCGAGCTCTGAGCGCCTCGCCTTGGCATCATCTTCTCCACGTACTTGGCAACCACATCTACTTCCAGGTTCAGCGGATCGTCAGGCCTTAGCGACTTCAGATTCGTGATTTCAGCCGTATGTGGAATGATCGCGATTGTGACCGCCGTGCCTTCAATTCCGGCCACAGTTAAGCTGATGCCTTCAACCGCCAATGAACCTTTCGCCACGATATAGTGCGTCAGCTCCGAGGGAACGTTGATCGTGAGCAGATAATCCTTGGCATCCGGAATCTTCGCAAGAGAAACGAGCGTTCCCGTGCCATCAACATGCCCCTGAACGATGTGACCATCGAAGCGTCCACTGGCGCGCATCGGCAATTCAAGATTGACGAGCGCTCCTGGTTCAAGGCGGGACAAGGAAGTGCGAAGCCAGGTTTCCTGCGCCAGGTCAGCGCTGAAGGATTTCTCAGTGATATTTACTGCAGTCAGGCAAACGCCACTGACAGAGATGCTGTCGCCCAGTTTCAGTTCAGGCAGGAGGTTTGTGAAAGCAATGATCACTCGACGTTTCTGGCCGGTGACTTCGATCGCTCTTACGTGCCCTACTTCTTCAATGATGCCTGTGAACATTAATCAGTCCAGATACGGGTCTCTAAAATATCCTTCCACGGCAAAATCTTCACCGAAGCGGTGCAGCCGGAAGGATTTCAAATGTGCCGCCTCGCTCATCTTGCGAAATCCGGTGCCGGCAGCGAACGGTACCGATCCGGTTCCGGCGAGAATCTTCGGCGCGTAGTAAAAAAAGATTTTATCGGCTGCGCCCGAAGCCAGAGCCGTCCAATTCACGAGTGCCCCGCCTTCGATCATGATGCTGGTGATCTCGCGTTTGGCTAAGCGGCGGCAAATCGCTTGCAGATCAGGGCGTCCGTCAATTCCTGCGGGCGCGACCTGTTCGATCTGAATGCCGTGATCGATCAGTTGCTGTTTTTTCTTCTCTTCCGCAAACGAACAAAAAATTAGAACGTCGTCCTTGGCGGTTTGCGCGACCCGGGACTGAAGCGGTAGCCGCAGATGGGAGTCCATGATGACGCGCAACAATGGACGCCGGCGTGGCAGTCCAGTACGGTCCGTCAGCAAGGGATTGTCCGCAATGACCGTACCGACCCCGACCAGAATTGCATCATGTTGGTGGCGCAATTGCTGCACGTGCGCGCGGGCTTCATCACTGGTGATCCAACCACCAGTTGGGCCACCTGCGGCGATACCGTCGGTACTCGCGAGGTCCTCGGGCGGTGGCGCAATTTTGCCGTCGAGTGTCATACCAGCTTTCAAAGTGACAAGTGGCAGGCGATAACGGATGTACTTCGCAAATGCGTCATTGAGCGAACGGGCTTCTTCTTCGAGCAGGCCGGAGGTCACCTGGATTCCAGCCTGTCGAAGCCGGGCGAATCCGCGTCCACTCACCGTGGGGTTCGGATCGGGCATGCACGCTACAACACGTTTAACTCCGGCAGCGATGACAGCTTCCACGCAAGGCCCTGTCCGCCCTTGATGCGAGCACGGTTCCAGGTTGATGTAGAGCGTCGCACCGTCTGCTTTCCCGCCTGCGTTTTCGATTGCTATCACTTCGGCGTGCTTCAGGCGCTCGTAAGTGTGAAATCCTTCACCAACAATTTCGCCTGCGGCGTTTACGAGCACGGCGCCAACGTGGGGATTCGGCGATGCAAGGCCGAAGCCTTTCTCGGCTAATTGGAGAGCACGCCGAAGAAAAGAGTCATCCGAGTTTTGTCCAGGTTCTATCAACTCAGAATAAGTCAGAGGGTTCGCGGCGGAAAGAGATCGGGCCGCGCCTCCTCTTCGGGTTCCTCCATGGCTACCGCACCCGCTCTGCCTTGCGGATTGCGTTTCACAGGAACTGAAACTTCTGCAAGCGGATCCTCCGCAAAGGGATCCTCCGCTGGTTCAGCAGGAATTCCAATTCGCAACATCCTGCGGATCAGCCACCATACAGAACACGCGGCAACGAGCATAAGCAGCGGCTGTACAAGAGCTTCCATCTTGACTGCCCGATTACGCGAAAAGAGAGTTTACGAATTCTTCAGGATCGAACGGCAGAAGATCTCCCGCCTTCTCACCGATCCCAACGTAACGCACAGGAAGCCCAAGTTCGCGCGCGATTGCGACGACCACCCCGCCCTTCGCTGTCCCGTCCAGTTTTGTTAAGACCACGCCAGTAACAGCCGCCGAATCGGTGAATAGTTTGGCTTGCTGCAAACCATTCTGTCCGGTCGTTGCGTCAATTACCAGCAGGACTTCGTGGGGCGCGCCAGGAATGATTCTTTGGGCGGTACGGCGCATTTTTTCGAGTTCCAGCATCAAATTCAACTTGGTGTGAAGCCGACCCGCGGTATCGACTATCACACAATCGATGTGTCTTGCGGTTGCGGCTTGGAGTGCGTCAAACAGAACCGCAGCTGGATCGCCTCCGGCTTTGGTGCGGATCACTTCGGTTCCAGTGCGCTGCCCCCACACTTCTAGTTGCTCGATAGCAGCCGCACGAAAAGTGTCGGCAGCACAAAGTAATACCGTCTGCCCATTGGAGCGAATGGTTTGTGCTAGCTTGCCAATCGTAGTCGTCTTTCCGGTACCGTTCACGCCCACAACGAGCACAACCTCGGGACTTCCTTCAGCCCGCTCCACTGGGGGAGTATTGGCGGAGTTCAAAATCGCGAGCAGCTCTTCCTGTAACAGGCGCTTCAGTTCGGTCACGTCACGAATCTCTTTGCGGTCAGCGCGTTCGCGCAAGTTTTGAAGCACCTGGTGGGTTGTCGCTGAACCGAGGTCGGCGCCAATCAGAGTGGCCTCAAGATCGTCGAGAGTGTTGCGATCGATCTCTTTGTTGAGAGACACGACTTCGTCGATGCGCTCGCTCAGGTTTTCGCGCGTGCGCGAAACCGCCTGCTTCATGCGCTCAAAAAGGCCGGATTTCTGCTCGGGTTCGGTGCTGCCGAAGAGGGTTTGAATCATGTGAAGCGATCAATCAGGACCACTTCATTATAGCGGTGGGAGCGGGAGACAGGCGAGCGGACTACATACGGTCGGGCTCGATGGTTGCAGCAATCACCGGCTTGTCCGTGGTGCTAGCATTCGCAGCAGCTGCCATCGACATGCTCTGTGGTGGAACACCGATTTCGCCCCGCGCATATATGGCTTCAATTGCAATGACGGCCGCTGGGTCGAGACGCTTTCCCGAAAGCGAGCGGATAATGCGAAGCGCGTCCTCACAACTGTGGGCCTGTTGATAAGGGCGATTAGTTGTGAGCGCATCGAACGTATCTGCGACGGCGATGATGCGCGGCAACAACGGAATCTCATCGGTTTTGAGGCCGTGCGGGTACCCGCGCCCGTCCAGCGACTCGTGATGCAGTTCGATGCCGGGAATCATTTCTTTCAGCTGCGACACAGGACGAAGTATGTTGGCCCCTTTCGTCGTGTGCGTTTTCATAATGTCGAATTCTTCGGCGGTGAGCGCGCCAGGTTTTTTCAGGATCCTGTCCTCGATTCCGATTTTGCCCACATCATGTAGTTGCGCTGAGACGCGGACGATTTCCTGAAAGTCTTCCGGCATCCCTAATTCTTTTGCAATGAGAATGGAATATTTGGTAACGCGATCAGAGTGGCCTCGGGTGTACGGGTCCTTTTCATCAACAGCGCCTGCGAGCATCTGAATGGAGTTCATGAACAGCTCGCGGTTTTCAGCGGCGGCGCGCTTCAGGTCCTCGACGAAATGCTCGAGTTCGTGCGACATGAAGTTGAACGTGGATGCCAATTCGCCGATCTCAGTGCGGCTGTTCAGTTGAACGCGTTGCGAAAAATCTCCGCGGGCAATCGCATGGCTTGATTCAGTCAGAACTTCCAAAGGATTAGTAATACGCCGGGCAGCGATGATGCCGATGAGAATGCTGAGGCAAACAGCGGTTATCGCCAGCCATCGGGCCGTTCGCTGCATTTCATACACGCTGCTGTAAGCTTCGTCGCGAGGTTTTTGGACAACGACTGCCCAGTTCAGATTGGATACTGCGCTGTATGTGCCCAGCATCACAACATTTTTCTTGCCCATATCCACATTGAATTCGCGCGTCGGTGCGAGCATCTGCGCCTTGCGGCCCTGTTCCACAAAGTTGCGCACGATCTCTAGGTTCGTCATGTCCTGACCGGTCGCATACTCAGGACTCGCTCCTGCTACGAGGCGTCCCTGACTGTCAACGACGTAGGGCGTGAGGCCGCCTCGACCGATCTCAGGCAGTCTGCGGATCAGGTAGTCAAGATCAACAACCGAAGAGATCATCCCCAGAAAGCGCCCGCCGTAAGTAACCGGCGTACTCACCAGCATGACGGTGCGTGATGACT
>QHZW01000228.1:6198-11456 GCA_003224815.1 Acidobacteriota bacterium
TGCATCGGAGTTCAGCAAGGTCGCATAATCGAGGTCGCTGGAAGAAGAAACAAAATTCTCAAGCAACGCGCGCAGCTCCGGAGCTTGCACGTGATCTCCAGTCAAATCGCCGCCGCTCGCAACCTGCAGGGCCGAGGCCAGGTTGGCCTGCATCAGCCGAAAAGATTCCTGGTGTTCCGATATGTCGTCAGCGATGGAGCGGGTAACCGTGTTCTGCAACAGCCGCTCATTGGTGATCAGGCGCTCACGATTGATGGACTGCACCTGCGCGGAATAGAAATACATCGGCACCACGCTGATGCCCACCAGCACGCCGAGAATTACGTACAGAATCGGAATGCGCTTCGGAAGGAATTTTTCGAACAAAGTGGCGTGTCTCCCTGCTGCTATGGAGGAGTTCAATCCATCATTGTAAGTTCCTGCGATGGCTAGAATGTGCGACCGCCGGTATGGCGCCATTACGAAGGTACTGGAGTGACTCTAGCCGCAGCAGAATGAATGAGTTAGATACGCTGTCAGGCAACGATAAAAATTTATTGAGTGCCTGGTTCGTTTTCGGGAGCCCGAGATTCGCTCTTTGAACTGCGGGTCATTAGTTCTTGGATGGCCTCACGGGGAGGCTTGCCCTGGTTCAGAATCGCATGCATCTGCTCGGTAATGGGCATTTCGACGCCACGCGATCGGGAAAGCTTCACAGCCGCATCGGTTGTGAAAACGCCCTCGGCGATCATGCCGTGCATACCCGCGACAATGTCGGGCACCTTGCGCCCACGCCCAAGTTCCACGCCAACGCTGCGGTTCCGCGAAAGCGCTCCCGTACACGTGAGCACAAGATCGCCGAGACCGGCGAGTCCAGCCATTGTTTCGGACCGACCACCGCAGGCGCACACGAGTCGTGTGATCTCCGCGAGGCCGCGGGTTATCAACGCCGCCACTGAATTGTGGCCAAGCCCAAGGCCGTCGCAGATTCCCGCTGCAATCGCGATTATGTTTTTGAGCGCGCCCCCAAGTTCCACTCCAACCACGTCATCGTTTGAATAAATGCGAAAAGCGATGTCGCTCAATTCGTCCTGCACGGCCAGCATGAGCGCCTTATCGGTGGACGCGACGGTGATCGCAGTTGGATCGCCGCGGGCAACTTCGAGTGCGAAGGTGGGTCCGCTGATTGCCCCGACGGCACATTTTCCGCCCGTGACTTGGCTGATCACCTCGGTCATCCGCAATAGTGTCGTTTGCTCCAAACCTTTAGCCGCGCTGATCAGGTACATGTCAGTGCGCAAATATTGCGACAGTTGCTGAATGATTCGCCGGCAATGTTGTGAAGGCACGGCGCAGATCACGATCTGCGCGCCCTCTAGGACCACCGCGAAGTCTCCGCTGACGGCAACACTGCCGGGAATTTTCTGTTCCGGCAGGAATCGCGAGTTTTCGCGGGTTGTGGAAATTGCGTCCCGAACTTCTTCTTCGTAGGCCCAGAGCCGAACGTCGTGGTGTCCTTTGCGTCCTGCGACAACGGCGAGGGCTGTTCCCCACGCCCCAGCCCCGATGATGGCGACGCGGCTCATTTGTGTTTAAGTTGGAAGCGAGGCTCGGTCCCTGACAACAAGCGGCGGATGTTCGAATGATGTTTTGCGACGATCAGGGTGGCGGCAGCGGCCAGGCACAACATGGGCGGCGTCGAGTTAACATCCATCTGCATATCTGTCATTGCGTTTCTGTGTAGTTCTCCCATCACCCACGCCAGCACGGGAAGCGAAGCAGTCGCAACAATGGATGCAAGCGCGATCCAACGGAAAAGAGCCACGATGCCGAGAAAAATTCCTATTGCGATCAGGACAGCCTTAGGCGTTAAGAGAAGAAGTGATCCCAATCCGGTCGCCACGCCTTTGCCACCGCGAAAGCCAAGCCATACAGGAAAAACGTGGCCACAGATGGATGCAAACGCTGCAATGAAAGCCAGCCAGTGGATTTCGGGAAAAATCGACAGGATGATCGCGACAGCGCACAAGCCCTTGGCAGCATCCAGCAGCAATGTCACAATTCCGAGCAAAGGCGAAGTGCGCGCGACGTTCGTCGCACCGATGTTGCCGCTGCCTGTAGTGCGAACATCTGCACCGCGGAAGATGCGGACCAGCATGTAGCCGAAGGGAATCGATCCCAGCAGGTATCCGATTAAGACACTGGCGACAATGGGATGTGCGTTCATGCTTCGCGTGCTGCTAACGGGAACCGCGCGATCTTCGAGTAGCGCGAACCATGCCGGGACAACTGGCTGCGATAAAGAAAGAACTCGCGGGCCGTCATGGTACCAAACTCTGCGGAGGCCGTACTGGCTAACTTCTTCTGGACGGCTTCGAAATGCCGGTTCGAACGGTCGGACTTCTGCCGTGAAGGTGCGCCTGATCCGCCCTTCGCGCGCGCTAAGGTCAGGTGCGCGCTGAATGCGCGTTTTTCTTTTTCAATCCCGAGTTGCGAAAGCGCAGCATCAATTGCGCCGGCGAGTTGCGCCAGTTCAGGTCCGGATTCAATTCCTATCCAAAACACGCGCGCGGATCTCGGAGTTGGAAAGAATCCCGAACCGTGGAATCCAAGTTGAAAGGGAGATGCGCAAATGCTCGTCAGTGCAGACTCAATCTCTTTGACTTTTGGCTCTGGCTGCTCGCCCATAAATTTCAGAGTGACATGTAGCGACTCCGGGTTCACCCATCGCACGTTGGGCGCGAGCGGTGCCATTTCCTGCATGAAGCCGTGAATACCCGCACGAATCTTGCCTTCTATATCAAGCGCGACGAAAAGCCGCATATACGAAGTTGAGCATAGCAAAAAATAGACCATCCAAAGCGCAGCAGGTTTTTGCAATTGCGTACAATATTTTGTGCTTTCCGGCGTGGCCGATTGGCGGCCTGCTTTTAGCTTTTCTCGGATCAACCACGAAGGGCACGAAGGTACACGAAGGAACTGAAGCAAATCGGGGAAATCACGTGAAGACGTCCGAACTCATTTACGACTGGAACCAGGCGCTGCCCACGAATTTGCTCCCTAAAGGGCCCGTGCTGCTGAACGACGAAACTCTGCGCGATGGCTTGCAATCGCCATCGGTTCGCGATCCTTCGATTGAACAGAAGCTAGAAATCCTGCACCTGATGGAAGAACTTGGGATTAATGCGCTGGACCTGGGATTGCCCGGCGCAGGCGCACGAGCGGTAGAGCATGTGGAAGCGCTGGCGCGCGAAATTGCCGGCAAGCGCATGAAGATTCGAGCGAATTGCGCCGCCCGTACTCATGAAAACGACATTCGTCCTATCGCCGACATCGTCCAGCGCACCGGCTTGCCGATCGAAGCCGCGACATTTATCGGGTCGAGCCCAATCCGACGTTTCACCGAAAACTGGACCGAGGACTTCCTGCTTCAAACCACCGAGAAGGCGGTGAAATTTGCCATCTCGCTGGGTCTCGAAGTGATGTACGTCACCGAAGACACGACTCGTTGCGATCCGGAAATGGTGAAGCGGCTTTACTCGACGGCCATCAACTGTGGGGCGCGCGCAGTTGTAGTTTGTGACACGTCGGGCCACGCCACTCCGATGGGAGCTTACGCACTGACGAAGTTTGTGATCGACGAAGTGGTGAAGCCGTCTGGCGATGACATCCGCGTTGATTGGCACGGCCACTGTGATCGGGGATTTGCCGTCGCGAATTCGATGGCTGCACTGGCGGCAGGCGCCGATTGCGTTCACGCCTGCGCTCTCGGAACCGGCGAGCGCGTCGGCAATACGCAAATGGACCAGATGCTGGTGAACCTCAGACTTATGGGCGTTTCGCCGTGGGACCAGCAAGATCTAACAAAGCTCAAAGACTATTGCTCAGCCGTTTCGCGCGCGACGGGTGTTCCGGTTCCAGCTAATTATCCTGTGTTCGGCGAAGACGCGTTTCGCACGGCAACCGGAGTTCATGCCGCGGCAGTGATTAAGGCGATCAAGAAGAATGACATCGAACTGGCGAACGCAGTCTATTCTGGAGTGCCGTCCCATTTGTTTGGACTCGAACAAGTGATTGACATTGGGCCAATGAGCGGCAGGTCGAACGTTCTCTTCTGGCTGGAGCGGCGCGGAATTCCGGCGTCAGATGATCTGGTCGAACGAATTTACAATCGTGCGAAGAGCTCAGACCATACGTTGAGTGAGGCAGAGATTCGGGAGTGTATGGAAATAGATCGTAGTACCGAATCTCGAAATGTCCCCAGAACTTGAAACGCTTGATCAGTTACAAGGCGGCGAGCTCCATTTGTCAATCGTCGCGACGTTGTTCCCGTCAACTGCGGCTTTTAGGCGTGCGGTTATGGGCCTATTGTCATGCGGCGATGTCATACTTAAGACAAATCAAGGACGCCAGCTACCGCGATGGGAATGGGAGAGACTGTTCGCAAAGGACGCCTCTCAGGAAGAGTTCAACGAATTAAAACTACGCGATCACTTCGCATGGCTCGAAAAGAATAAGGTAGAAGCATTTTCGTTCCGCTAGGAACGGTTGCCAATAGCCCGGCGCCTCAGCGCCGGATCTGGTGCCGGATGTGATCTAGTCCCGTAGGGACTTCTGACGTCACCCCAGTACATATCGAGCATCGTAATCAATTTTGTGTTTTCTCAAGAACGCGAGAAATTCGTCATCAAAATTGCGGGTACGATGATGTTCGGCTTGAGAATCGATATACGTTCTCACCTGGACTTGTTGCGAGGTGCTCACACTGAATGCTCCATAGCCTTGTTGCCATTCGAAACGATTTTCTGTCGCGTCGTTGAGCCACTTGGATGAGCCACCCTTCAGCAGTTGGACTGCTTTGGCCAATGGCATCGTCGCGGGAAGAGAGAGAAGAATGTGGACATGGTTTTCTGTTCCGCCAACAGCGACCGTTTTGAATCCATTTTTCTGAGCAATACCGCCTAGGTATGACCAGAGGCGCTCTTGCATGTCGGGCGGTATCGAACTGCATCGCTTTTTAGTGGAAAACACAACGTGCATCAGTTGAGAAATATATGTGTGTGACATGAACCTCAGTCGTTCCTACGACTCTGTATTGCTCGCCTGCCAGCCCGGCGTTGAAACGCCGGGCTATTGGCGCGCGTCCCTCTGGGGACGCATTCGGCGTGCCCGCTACTGCTGTTCAGGCCCGGGTCGCTGGTTTTCCGCCCTCAGTCAAGTCCAACGTCACGGTGGAGGTCGGGACCGATCACTCCACCCGTGCCTTTCCGATTCGTCAT
>QHZW01000229.1 GCA_003224815.1 Acidobacteriota bacterium
CGTCGTCTGCTGGCCAGTTCGGGAATCCGGTTCGATGGCTCAGAACGATCCGCGCCGTAATCTTTGCAAGGCGCTCGTCACCCGCGACAAAGGGCTTCGGTAAATAGCTGGATTGTTGCCCCCGAGAGCGTCGTCGTCTCTTTCCTCACGCTAGACAACAACGAAAAAAGGGGCAAACTCACAACGACAGCCCCAAGTACAAGAACTCCTGGCGTTTTCACTCCAAAGCAATTCATCCGCCCTCCAAAATTGATCTACCGACTTAGACGAACCAAGAAGACATCTGTCAGGAGCTTAAATTAAGAGATAAGCACTATCGTCACTCGCCAGTCCCTTTCAATACGGCTTAGCGTTTCGCCGACAGTTCCTAGCAGATGCTGAGAACGAACCCAGTCCTAATCCACAGGCTGGTATGGTACGAGAAGCCAGCGCGGAGCCGATCAGCAGCAGAATCACATCTTCAGTTATGTGTCGCCGGAGGGGCGCGTTCTGCGGATTTCACCCGAAGTTGACCCACTACCGGAACCTTCGTCAGCTTGGAAACTTGCGTCGTTTTGGCGTATAAAAGTTAGTTGCGACGGCTTCGTTGGCCGCAACTAATAACGAGCCGAGCGAGGAACAATGTCCAGCTTGACCATGACACACGCCCCCAAGGGACTGGAGGGGGTGGTCGCCACCACATCCAAAATTTGCTACATCGATGGCGACGCTGGCGTTCTGGCTTACGGCGGCATTGATATCCACGAGCTGGCCGAAAAATCCAACTTCGAAGAGACTTGTTACCTTCTGTGGCACGGCAAACTTCCGAGCGAAAACGAACTGAAAGAATTGTGCGAGCGACTGGGCGCAGAGCGCAAGCTGGATCCCGCGATCATCACGTTTCTGCGTGAAGTCCCCAAAGACGCCGCGCCGATGGACGTTCTCAGGACGGCGGTTTCGGCATTAGGACTTTATGACCGCGACCGCAGCAACAACGATCACAATGCAAACGTGAGTAAAGCCATCCGGCTTACTTCACAAATTGCGATGATGGTTGCGGCATACGACCGCATTCGCAAGGGCAAAAACGTGGTCGAGCCGGACCCGAAGCTTTCGCATGCGGCAAACTTCCTGCTGTTGCTCAACGGCGAGAGGCCGTCCTCCACTGCGGAACGCGCGCTCGACATTGCGCTTATCCTACATGCCGACCATGAGTTGAATGCCTCGACCTTTGCCGCCCGCGTGACGGCGGCCACGTTGTCGGACATGCACTCGGCTATTACATCGGCCATCGGGGCGCTGAAAGGCCCGCTCCACGGAGGCGCTAACGAAGCTGTATTTCATATTCTGGAAAAGATTGATGCGAGTGGCGCCGATCCCGTCGAGTATGTCCGACAGATGCTGGCGCAGAAGAAGAAAATTTCAGGCTTTGGCCACCGCGTGTATCACACTGAGGATCCACGCGCTACACATTTGCGCCGCATGTCAGAAGACCTCTGCAAGTCGACCGGACAGCCGAAATGGTTCGAGATATCGCGCAAGATTGAACAATTTGTTAAGTCAGAGAAGAAGCTGAACGCGAACGTTGATTTCTATTCGGCTTCGACTTATCACGTGCTGGGGATTGACGTAGACTTGTTTACGCCGATTTTTGCGGTCTCGCGAATCAGCGGCTGGACGGCGCACGTGATCGAGCAACTCGATGACAATCGCCTGATTCGGCCGCGTGCCGATTATGTTGGTTCGGCGTATCCGCAGCATTGGATTCCGCCAAGCCAGCGCTGATTCGAGCAAATTCAATTCGCAAAAAAAAAATAAAGCCCCGGCATAAACCGGGGCTGATTTGTTTTAGATTTGCTGTCTGTCTATCGGCGTGGGCCTGGTCCCGAAGGCGCGGAACTGCGAGGCGCTGACGCCGGAGCCGAACTCATCGGCCGGGAACTGCCGCCCGTGGGACGAGGTGACATCGTCGAACGCGTTCCTGCACCAGAACGGGTTCCCGCGCTGGAAGCCGGTCCGGTACTCATTCCTCCGCGGGCAGGGGCTGACATCGCGACTGGAGCCGGATGGGTGCGCTGGGTTATTTCACCGCGCTGCTGCACTTGCTGCGAAACCTTGTGAAGATTATTGATTTCGCCACGCGGCACACCTAATCCGGCCGAGTTGTTGCGGATGACCATTTTGTCACCGCGCGCCACATTGACTGGCGCAGGGCCGCGGTTGACCACGACTGTGCTTGTGCCACCGGTTGGAGCATGCGGAGCTGCAAATCCAGCAGGCGGATTCAAGACATGCGGTGCATAGAAAGGCGACCACACAGTGCCGGGCTGCCATGCCCAGCCATATCCAGGCAGGAACGCCCATTGCCCGGAGTGGTACGGCGCCCATCCCCATGGATATGACGACACCCAACCAAATCCAAATCCGGGAGAGAACGACCAGGCGCCATCCATGAATGGATCCCATCCCGCGCCGATGAAGTATGGCTGCCACATCATGCCGTATCCGGGAACGCTGAAGAAATTACCGTAATAATTAAGGTCGGCAACGCCGTATGTGTTATTGGAAGAGTTGCTGTAGGAGTTAGCACCATAGCGCTGGTGATATTGCTCCTGCTGTTTATCCCAGGCGTCGAACGGCTGCTCGTCAACATCCTTGACGAGAGCGACCTTGTCGTTTTCGGTCGCGTCGAATTGCAAAGTTTGGTTCTTCTTCAGTGCCTGTTGACCCGAAGGCGTATCGACCTGGACATCGCCCTTAAACACAGCGATTGCAGAACCCTTGTCGTCCACGCCGAGGCGAAGGCGCGCAGACTTAGTCAGCGCGATCTTCTCGCGGCCAAACACCAGCGAAAGAGAATTGTCCTTGGTTCCCGCATAGTTGATGTACGCGGTGCCGCTGAGAATTTCTACGCTCGAGATTTTCGCCCCGCTGTCTTCCAACGAAAGTTGGGGGAACTGCACCGTCGTGTCGGGAACGATGCGCAGCGTGCTGCCGTCTTCAAACTCAACTTCGGCGCGACTGTCGCTCGAGGCGCGCAGCTTGGCGCCTTCAATGATGGGCAAATTTACGAATGCCTTTTCGTACTTTCCGGTATTACGGTCGATCTGCACACTGCCTTCAACGTAGCTGAGGCGAACAATGCGGACGCTCGATTTCGCTGTGGCAGGGATTGAGCCCAGAACGAATACGACGGAAAGAAAGAAACCAGCGAGGACCTTGCTTGACATACGGACCTCCTCAAACAGCTAACCGGGCGTTAGGAAACTCAACCCAGCCAAGTAATTAGAACATGTTTCTTGAAGGTCCGTTGTCTTTATCTTGTAAAGGTCAACCAGAGTTCTTGTAATCAGGGCGGACTCACGCGCCGTCGTCGCTTCTGGCGGTGCGTGTGCGTGCCGCCACAGCGTGTTTGCCTGGCCACGGGCGCAGGCGAGAGCAATCGTTGTAAGTGGCGCAAAATCAACAGGCTCTCGCATGGCATCGCTCATGCTTTTCCTCTCAGTGCAGTCCCAAGGAGGGAATATGGCAAAACTGGAGATCAGTCGCAATCAGGAAAGTGGCAATCAGAGCTTCAAACAGATCGAAGGCGATGGTTGGACGAGCATTTATCTGCCGGCCATCTGTGCAGGAATCATCATGACGATCGTACTGTTTGTGGCGATCGCCTGCTCGAAAAAATCAGACAGCTCGGCGAACCGGATCAGTGCACCTGCAGAACCAGCAGCGAGCACCCCGGTGCCCGCAACCATGGTGTCCGCGGCAGCACCGCAGGCCACAAAGAAGGTCAAGAAACATCGTCCAGCGAACGCAATCTATGTGAATGGCACGTATGGCGTGTCGTTCAGCTATCCCCGGAAGTACCGTTTGGCGGCAGGGAATGGGAAGGCTCAGGTGCCGGTGCAGACCAGTTTCTTGAAGCCGGGGGCAGTGCAGATCGCAGCAGTGGATGTGCCGGACGATTCATATCCCGAGACGGATTTTTCGTCTGCGCTGCTGAACGTGAGCGTTAATCCAGGCATGAGCGCAGACGAATGCGCGCAGTTTGTGCCGGCGTCGAAGGACACAGAAGCGACGAAGCCCTCGACGATCAAGATGGGTGCGAATGAATTCACTGCGCTCGAGCAGATGAGCGGAGAGGCGAATCATCAGGCGGACCTGAAGTACTACCATCTCTTTAAGAATGGCGCCTGCTACGAGTTCGCGCTGGATGTGGAGACTTCGCGCAAAGCTGACGAAGATCTTGCGCAACTCGATCGCGGCCAGGTCTTCAAGCAACTGGAAAAGATGCTGAGTTCGGCGAAGATCAAGGACGTGCAGGTGCCGGGAGTGGAGAAGGCGGAGAAAGCGAGCGAGTCGAAGCCTGAAGACTCGACGACTGCTGAAACCAAATCGACCGGTGCAAAGAATGATGTAACAACCGATGCGACGGTTTCAACACCCGCAGCTGATTCGAAGACAGAAAAAGCGCAGGTGGTGACGCCGGAACAGAAGTAAGTAACGTTTGTCTGGAGTGCGGGGGCGGACTCTCGGGTCCGCCCTTTTTATTTCTGGCCGACTGATTTTGCGGCCGAACTCTAGCTGCCAGATTTGCCTAATGCCATCGCGTTAGAAGATTCTGGGTGAGCAGCTTGGTTGACCGCGGCAAGATGCGGCGGACCTGCGGATCCGCCCGTTTACCTTTAGTAAGATCGGTGCCTGAGAGACGTTTTCATTTCTGTAATGTATCTTTACTTAGCGCGAGTTCCTCTGCCTTTTCGAGTGCGTCCGCAGCTTTTACTTGAACATCTGGCGCTACACCCGTGCCCTCCCAGTTCTTCTTTGAAATTGGATTTACTGCACGAGCAAAGGGCACGCCGATTGTGAAGTGCTCATCAATCCGATGTCCTGAGACCGGATGGGCGCCACCTCCAGTCACTTCGCCCACAACGGTGGCACGTTTTAAGTTCTTCAGGTTATACGTAAACTCCTCCGCGCCGGAGAAGGTATTTTTCGAGGTCAGTACGAACGCAGGCTTGTCGGCCAGAGTGGCTCCGGGAACATAAGGCAAAGTCCAATATTGGGTCGTGAAGTCGTCCTTGCGGTTGTAGAGATCATTCAGGTGTGTGGGCTTGTCAAACAGATAGCTTGAGACCACCTCGACCATCCTAGGGTCGCCTCCACTGTTTTCGCGAAGATCGAAAATGATGGCATCCACGTGCGCGAGAAAGTTCATCGCGGCGACCACTGTTGCTCCGCACAACGTCGGGTCAGGGAAAGCGTTGAATTTGAGATAGCCGATGTTGCGCGGCAGGACCTCAACTTTCTCGAACGTGCAGTTCGTTCGTTCCAGCATCTTTCGGAACTGCGCTTCCTGCTCTGGGCTTGGCTTCTCTCCATCCGGGGGGAGCTTTACCGGGCTGTAGTTAACACCGAGATGCTTATCATGACTGATGCCCTGCAAATCCTTCGTGAGCCGATTCGCAAACGCATCGGGGTCGGTGATCGCGTCATAGTCCCCTCGCTTCTGATTCACGCGAATAGCATTTGCCATGGTCTGCGCCAGGTCCGGATAGACATAGAATTCGTTCAGGTTTCTCACAACACTATCTATCAGCTGTTGCCGCTTAGCCGCATCTACCTTAATGTTTTCGACCACAGCGCCGGGAGGGATGGCTCGCAAGTCAAAGCTTTCAACGACTCCCGATTTATCGCTTTTCAGTTGTATGCTGCCGATGGCGACAGTTGGACTCGTCTTTTCTCTCACCCGGAATTTGATCAATAGCAGGTCAGCGCTCTCGATTGCGAGCAAGTCGAACCCGCCAGTCTGACTGTGGAACCCCATCATTCGCTGGACCGACTGCTGTGGGTCGTAGGTCTTGATATAGTCTTCTATTTTTGAGCGGTCGCCACTATTGAAGGCCTCGATCCATGCCCGCAGTACTTTCCCTGCCGGAGTGTCGGGTATTGTTGTTTGCGCGTGGCCGATTGCGCAGGACAGCAACACCGGAATAATGAGGTTCGATATCAGCCGCTTGTGCGCTAAACAACGAATCAGCGACTGCGATCCAGAAAAACTCGCAAGAAGGTGCATAAGGGAGACCTCCTTTGAGGGGAATGATTCTAGTACAAATCGACACCAGTCCGGCAAATTTGGGGCGCAAGACTTCGCAGATAGACTGGAAGTGATAGCGAATTGAATTTAGGGTTCCTCCGGCATCAGTAATAGGTGCGATCGGCACTGAATATTTACAACCCTCGCGGAACAAGCGTGAAGTGATCGATACCGATTTTGGCTGCCGCTCGCGCCCGAAACCCGTCGAGGCGGAACAAGACCCTCACCTCGTCAAAACGGTGAATCGCCGAGTTAGAAGGTATGAGGAAATTAAAGTTTTCGCGCGACGGTTGCGGATGATCATCAGATTTCCATCTGCGGCGGGAAACGATGTACATTCGCCCAAGTGACTGAGACGGCTTACCTGGTGCAGTGGTATCAACAAGAACGACTTCGAGAGAAATT
>QHZW01000230.1 GCA_003224815.1 Acidobacteriota bacterium
AGAAGTATCTGAAGCTGCGTTATGAGCTGATGCCCTATATCTATTCGCTCGGCTACAACACCTATAAGACCGGGGCGCCATTTATGCGCGCGCTGTTCATGGATTTTGCGAATGATCCAAGCGTCGCGAACATCGCCGATGAATATATGTTTGGCCCAGCTTTTCTCGTTGCTCCTGTGATCGAACAGGGCGCGACCATTCGCAATGTGTATCTTCCCGCGGGAAGCGACTGGTACAACTATTGGACCAACGAGCGCTACCATGGCGGGCAGATCGCGAAAGTGGATGCGCCCATCGACATCATTCCGTTGTTCGTTCGCGCTGGTTCGATTATCCCGACCGGCACCGCCATCGAGAGCACCGCGCAGGATCAGAAGATCGCCAAGGTTCGTGTGTATCCCGGAGCCGACGGCGACTTCAACCTCTACTCCGATGACGGTACCACCTACGCCTATGAGAAAGGTGACTTCAAAACCACGCATCTGCACTGGGAAGATGCCGCGCAGAAACTTAGCCACGACGGAGCGCCAGCCTGGCGCAGCGATGATCGGCAGATCATAGAAGTCGTAAAGAAGTAAGCGGCTTCACATCAGCCACAGCGCGTCCACGTCCACCACGATGTTGGTGCGCGGCACCTTGTCCTTTTCGGCATGCGCCAGCATGGCCCGCAAGAGTCCATTCAACTTTTCGCGGCTGGTTGATTTCAAAATGAAGTGGTAGCGGTAATCGCGTTTCAACCGCTGAATCGGTGCAGCCGCGGGGCCCAGCACGCGCACTCCTTCATGCCGCGTATTGTCAAACCAACGGCCCAGAATGCCAGACCACTTCAGAACATCGTCCAATTTGTCGCTGCGCAAAATTACATTCACCAGCGAACTGTAAGGCGGATAGTGCATCCAGCTCCGAAAGCGCAATTCCTTTTCGTAGAAGCCGATGAAGTAAACGTCCGTTCCGCCGCGCGGAAATCCGGCATCCCCAACGCCATATCGGCTCCAACAACTCCGACCAGCGTTACGCCATGAATGTCGTGGCCTTTGGCGATCATCTGCGTCCCGACCAGCAGGTCGAGTTCTCCGGCATTCAGAGCGCTCAGCGCACGCTCGAAATCAGCATGGCTGCGCACCGTATCGCGATCGAGTCGAGCAATGCGGGCCTGCGGAAAATATCCGTGCAGCAGTTCCTCCAACTTTTCCGAGCCTGTGCCCAGAAAATAAACGTACTCACTTCCGCACTCTACGCAGCTTTTCGGCACCGGAGCAGTGAAACCGCAGTAATGGCACTCCATCCGGCGGCTCTGTTTGTGATGCGTCAGCGCAATCGCGCAATTTCGGCATTCGAGCGTCTTGCCGCATGTCCGGCACAACACGACCGGCGAATACCCGCGCCTATTGAGCAGCACCATCGCTTGTTCTTTGCGCTCCAGGCGCAACCGGATTCCTTCAATCAACTTTCGTGAGACAACATTCTCATTCCCCGTTTCCTGAAATTCCTGCCGCATGTCCACCAATTCGATTTCCGGCAGCGGTCGCTTCTCCACCCGGTCTGGCATTTCGAGCAGCGCGTAACGGTTCTTCTTCGCGTTAAAATACGACTCCAATGACGGCGTCGCCGACCCCAATACCACGGCCGCATTCGAAAACTTGGCGCGCATTACCGCGACATTGCGTGCGTGATAACGCGGTGTCTCCTCCTGCTTGTAGGAAGAATCCTGTTCTTCGTCCACGATGATGAGCGCGAGTTTCGACACTGGCGCAAACACCGCCGACCGTGTTCCGACCACTGCGCGCGCCTCACCTCGGCGGATTCGATGCCAGTGCTCCGCCCGCTCCTTGGCAGAGAGCCCGGAATGCAAAATCGCAACTTCGTCTCCGAATACATCGTGCACATCAGCAGCGACCGCGGGCGTGAGCCCAATTTCCGGTACCAGCAGAATTGCCGAGCGCCCTGCATCCAACACGGACTTCATCGCGGCCAGATACACCGCCGTCTTCCCCGACCCTGTCACCCCGTGCAGCAGAATGCCGTTGAAACTTCCGGCATCGACTGCCGCACGAATGTTCCCCAGCGCAGACTGTTGCGCGGCGCTGAATTCGAAACGCGCATCGCGCGCGAGAATCGCCGGTCGCGGCAAGGCGACCGCTTCCCGGACAAGTTCTATGAGTCCGCGCTTAACCAAGGTTCCCAGTGAACTCCGCGGAACACCCAACTCCCGCAGACGCTCTAGGCTCACACGCCAGCCGGATGCTGCAAGAGTTTCGACGAGCAATTGCTGGTTCGCATTCAACTTCCCTTCAGCGGATTTCAGCACTGCGACATCACGCATCCGGGCCGCATCGGCCACGTGCGACGCATCCTCCCGTGCAATCCACTTCTTGCGAACCATTCCGTCCAAAAGCTGGCGTGAGACCTGGTTTGCCTTTCTCAAAGTTTGCTCGCGTACAAAATCGCGCATGGTCAGATAGTTCAGAACGCGGAATTCTGTATCCTGCTCTTCTGCACTCCGCTTGGACCGCCCCGGCGACCCGGTACTGCCGGCCAGGTGTAGCGCAGTGTGTCCTTCGTCTGTGATCCGATACACCGCCGCGCGCCGGAACTCCGCAGTCAGCGGCAGCATGCTGCGGAACACTTCCCCGACCGGCGACAGATAATATTCACTGATCCACTTTCCCAAGCGCAGCAGTTCATCCGACAGCGCCGGTTCACCCTCATGGTCAAGCGATTGCAGAACGGTTTTCGTATTCACTCGCGGTTCGCGGCTGTGCAACTCAGTGACAATGCCGACGGTGCGCTGCTGCCGGAAAGGCACAACCACGCGCGAGCCTGCGGACAAGCACAGCCCATCTGGTACTCGATATGTGAATGCCATATCGAGCGGCACAGGAACAGCGACATCGCAGAAGTCGGGCATGAGAACTCGGGAAGACTGAATCGTAACATTCAGGGAATAGTGCAGTCTGTCAGACGAGAAGTTCGTTATCAACTGCTTCGGCCCGCATCCGCAGCCGGTACCACACAATGATGGCGAGCAGCGAGAATACAAAAATCAGAGTTGAGATCGCATTGATCTCCGGCGTGATCCCGCGCCGCAAGCGTCCCCAGATCTCAAGCGGCAGCGTGTTGTCGCGCCCGATCAGAAAGAAGCTGACAGCGATCTCGTCCATCGAGAGCGTAAAAATCAGCAGCGCAGCGCCGATAATCGACAGCTTCAGGTTCGGCAGCGTCACCCGCCAGAACGTCTGCCAGTAAGTTGCGCCCAAGTCGAGCGACGCCTCTTCGTGCGCACGATCGAGCTTCTGTAATCCGGCAAACACCTCGGTGGTCGCAATCGAAATAAGAGCCGTCCCATGCCCGAGTATGACCGTGACCAGGCTCAATCTCACATCAGCTTCGCGAAACAGCAGGAGCAGCGAAAGTCCGGTGATGATTCCCGGCAGCACCAGTGGCAAAAGCACCAGCCGCCGAAAAATCCCTTTCCCGGGAAAGTTCGCCCGGTCCAGCGCAAGTCCCGCAGGGATTCCCAGAGCCAGCGCGATACAAACTGACGCAATCGCGACCACAAGACTGTTCACCACCGACGCCCAGATCGCGTCATCCGTGAACAGTTGGCGATACCAATCAAGCGTTAGATCGCGCGGAGGGAAGCCACCAACGCCATGCCCGTTGAAGGAATAAACAATCAGCACCACGATCGGCAAATAAAGAAACGCGAACACAAGCGCGGCATAAGCTGCCAGTAGTTTCGGGGCGCGGTTGTACGTGATCGCGTTCACGAGTAGGCCCACCTTTTCTCCAGCCGTCCTGATATCCAGAGTAAAAGTAAGACCAGCGACAGCATGCAAAACGAGATTGCTGCGCCCAGTGGCCATCGATACGAAGCGCCAAAAAGATTCACCACGATGTTCGAAATCATGATGCCGCTTGGGCCACCCAGCAGTAGTGGAGCCAGAAAATCTCCGAAGCTAAGCACAAATGCAAACGTTGCGCCGGCAAGAACTCCAGGCAAGGACAGCGGCAGAATCACGCGCCGGAATGTCTGCACGCGCGATGCGCCAAGATCATTCGAGGCCTCAATGAGACTTCGCGAAATGTGCTCCAGCGACGCGTAAATGGGCAGGAATGCGAACGGCGTATAGATGTGGGTCAGCGTCAGCACCACCGCGAACGGGCTGTACAGCAGAAATCCCAGTGGATGACTGGCTACGTGCGCGAACTGCAAGACCGTATTCAGCACTCCATCAGTGCCGAGAATTGTCTTCCATGCATAAGCGCGCACCAGATAGCTCACCCATAGCGGGATGATCACGAGTTGATACAGCACATTCTTCTTTCGCACCGCATGAAAGCTGAGCAAATACGCGAGCGGATATCCAAGCAGAAGCGAAAGCACGGTAACGCGGGCCGCAATCCAAGCCGAGCGCAACAGCGTCTGCCGATAGACGCGATGCGACAGCAGTTCCGCGTAGTTCGCAAAACTCAACGAGTGGACAATGTTCTGCGCCGACGAGACCGACCAGAAACTGTACGCAAACATCAACCCATACGGCACCAGCAGAAATATCGCAACCCACGCCAGCGGCGGAAGCGAAATCGCCAACTTGTAAGCGCGCGAGAACATTATTTTGGCCTGCGAACTGGAACCGCATCCGCCGGATCAAACTCCAGTTCCGCTTCTCCACGTAGCTTTCCGTGCGATGAGGTGCGCACGGTCATGGTATGTCCGTGGCTTGCTTCCACCCGCACTAATTCACTCGCGCCGTGGAAGGCATAATCAACCACGCGCGCGCGGAAATAGACCGCATTCTGAGCGCTCACCGCATGGGCAAGCCGAATGCATTCCGGCCGAAGCGAAAACGAAACCGGGCCGTCCGGCAGTTTCACCTGCCACGACAAATCTTGGCACCTCGCGACTCCCGCTTGAACTTCGCCCTCCAGTAAATTTGTGTGCCCAATGAACTGCGCGGCATATGCCGTCGCCGGTCGGCTGTAGATCTCAGCGGGTGCCGCCACCTGCTCCAGTTCGCCCGCATGTAGCAGCGCGATACGGTCACTCATGACCATGGCTTCTTCCTGATCGTGAGTCACAAAAATGAACGTGATGCCTACCTCCCGCTGCAGCGTCTTCAATTCAATCTGCATCTGACGACGAAGGTTGGCGTCCAGTGCGGATAGCGGCTCGTCGAGCAAAAGCAATCGTGGCCGGTTGACCAATGCCCGCGCCAGCGCAACCCGCTGCTGTTGTCCCCCGCTTATTGTTGATGGCAAGTATTTTGCGTACTGCTGCATTCGCACTTTTGCCAGCGCCTCGTCCACCCGCGTGCGGATTTCACCCGCCGGAGTCTTCGCCACCCGCGGCCCGTAAGCCACGTTCTCTTCCACCGACAGGTGTGGAAACAGCGCATAATTCTGGAACACCGTGTTGACGCGTCGTTTGTACGGAGGCAGAAGGTCGAGCCGCTCGCCTCCCATCCATACCTCGCCCGAAGTCGCGTGCTCAAATCCTGCAATGATGCGCAGCAGCGTCGTCTTGCCCGACCCGCTCTCGCCGAGAATCGTAAGGAACTCGCCTTCAGCGACATCGAGTGAAATGTTGTGCAGAACAGCGTGTTTGCCGAAAGTTTTTGCGACGGAGCGGATGTTCAACAGGGCTGAATTCTGCGCGCGTGAAGAAGCCTGCGCCTCAAAACCTTCCGCTGACAAGGGACGATTCATGCGGATGCAGTTTACTGCGCCGCCTTCACTTCATTCCAGATCTCGTTGTATTTGGCGCGGCGGGGCACATTTTGCCAAAAATAAATTCGCTTCTGATACTCATCCGCATTATCGAGATGTAAGTTCTTTTGCTGCTCGGGAGTCATGAACTGCGCAGCACCCGAATTTGCAGGAGCATAGCCGGTCATGTCCGTGACTTTCCTTTGCGTTTGCGCGTCGATCATGTACTCGAGAAATTTGTAAGCCAGCTCTTTGTTCTCGCTGCCGGCCGTGATCATGAGATGGTCGATCCAGCCAGTGGTATTTTCTTTAGGTATCGTCTCGCCGACCGGGAATTTCGCCGCGCGCAGTTGGTTCGTCATCAGCGGCCAGCCCATCGCCGCGACCACCTCGTGGTTTTCAAAAAGATTCGTAAGCTCGCCGCCGGTTGACCAGATTTTCCTGATGTTCGGCTTCAGCGCAATCAACTTGTTCTTCACTGCATCCAGTTCCTGATCGCTCAGGTTATAAAGATGATCGGGATCGGGCTTGTCGTATCCCAGCACCTGCGCCGCCATGTACACCGTCGAAAGATCATCCCAGACCGAAATCTTTTCTCGCAGCTTTGGGTCCCACATCGTGATCCAGCTCTCTGGCACTTTCGAAAATGCAGTCGTGTCGTAGATGAGGGGATTCGGTCCCCACATGAACGGCACGCCGTAAACTTTCCCGTTCACGCGCACTAGTGGCATGGCTCGCAGTTTCGCTGACAACTGCTCGTACGAGGGCAATTTAGATAGATCCAGCGGTGATGCCAGTTCAGCCTCTGAAATCATCGTCGCTACATCGCTCGATGGCGAAATCACGTCATAATTTCCCGCGCTGCCGCCGCGCAGCTTGGCGACCAATTCATCGCTCGATCCCATGTACGACGCGGAGACTTTGCAATGGTTCTGCTCTTCAAACGCCTTCACAAATGATGGATCGGCGTAGCCTTCCCACACCAACAGGTTGAGTGTAGGTGTCTTCTTTCCGCAGGAGTGGACTGTTTCCTGGCGGACGACAATATGGTGCGGATGGATTGGTTTATCTCTAACCTACTCGGCGGGGTAAAGCTGATGGTGGATGCAGAGAGATTTGCCGAAGCCAGCAAACTACTGAACGACGTGGTTGCGATGGAATTTGAGGATGAATGAGTTGTTTGTTCGCACGGGCGAGGACGCACGTGCCTCGAAAGGCTTATTTTGATTTTGTGAATCCGAGCTGGATTACAGCAGACGTATCTTCTGCGAGCGGCAAGGCGGCGACTTCTTGCGGCGTGAACCATTTGGCGTCGCAGGCGTCGTGACCGGGACAAAGTTCGCCGGAGATGATTTCGCAGAGAAAATCGATCAGAACGAAGTGATAAGAAGTACGTTGCTCAGCATCGGGCACAATGCGTTCGAAGACCCCGAGCAGCTCAGTGGCGTGAACCGTAAAGCCGGTTTCTTCGAAGGCCTCGCGCTCGGCACCCTGACGAAGAGTTTCTCCCAGCTCCAGCATCCCGCCAGGAATTGACCACTCTCCAAGCAGTGGGGGCTTCCCACGTTTGATCAAAACCACGTGGCCCTG
>QHZW01000494.1 GCA_003224815.1 Acidobacteriota bacterium
ATTCGTAGGCGGTCCCACAAACTACGCATACCTGATAATCCTGCCCATGAACGCTATGGGGCCAAGAGAATCGATGAGGGCACAGTTTTGCGAGGAACAGAGAAACGAGCTTGTTTGCCATGGCTTAAATTGGCTCCGCGATTCTCCGGCTCGGCACGTTAGCCTCGAAAATCGCATCATCTTTTGCAGTGCATTGCCGTGACATTAGCACAACGTGTTACCAGACCGGCTCACACCATAGTTCAGTCAACAGCGAGATAATGGTCAATGCGCGTTCTGACGAGTCTGCACTTGGATCTCGCTTCGCTCTAGGTTCCGAAGAAATCAAAATGATGATCGAGATCTGTTGATGGCATCAACACCTTCTTACTCGGTGATGCTCTTTTGAGATCACAGCTTCTGTTGACTTTCAATTAGGACATCGCGCTGGAACATGCAGCGTGACGTACCAACTCGCGTGCGAATCCCGTACCGTTGGACACTCTCATTGCGATACTTCGGATTTAGCTGCTGTGTCCAATTTGGGTGCCAGAAACCAAAATGGGAGCTATTGTGGAAACTAGGTGACGCTGGGCCAGCAAACGCAATTTTCTGAAGTGTGCGAAACCGTGGTGGTGAACGCCCATGGTTGTGCCATCGTCTCGCCCGTGAAGTTCGATGCCGGTGTTCAGCTGCGCTTACACACTAAGCAGGGCCGCGAGACAACTGCGCATGTGGTTTCTTGCCAGCCGATCGGGCAAGGCAATCAAACTTGGAGATTGGGGGCGAAGTTCGAACGTCCAGAAAATTTATGGGGCCTGAGCAACTGTCCTGAAGACTGGGCGCTTCGGTCCCTACATCTCTCGTCCAAGCTTCAGCAGAGCGTCCCTACGGTGACCACTTTGGAGTCGAATAAGGCACCCGGCCAGGTGAGCCAATCACCGGAAGTCATCTTGGATTTGGTCGCGCGCCGACTGGAAGCGCCACTGAGGAGAATGATTGCGGAGTCTCTGAGCCCACTTCAGTCCCAAGTCACAGCGCTTAAAGAAACGCTGGCGAGGCGAGAAGCGAATCCGAGCCGCTTCGAAGTATCACTCTCAAGTATTCCTCTCGAACTCGAACAACAGCTGGAGAGCCGACTTCGAAAAGATATTGGTTCGAGGGTCTTGGACGATTCGCGTCAGCAATACTCACATTTGCTCGACGCCGCCAAGACCACGATTGACCGAACTACAAACGAAGGCTATCAGGATTTTCTGCGCCGAACTGGAGAAGAACTCAAGGCTGTTGAGAAGCGGGCGCAAGATATTTCAGCACACATCTCGACTGATGCTAACGAACACGTCCGCCGCGGTTTGGAAGAGTTCCAACAGAAATTATTGGACGGGGGGAATTCCCTAAAGCGTCTGAGCGAAGAACTTCTGGAGTTCATGCAACATAACTTGAATGACGAACACAATGCGCGCCGCGCACATTTAGAAGAACTTCGAGCATCAGTTACGTCTGAATCGTCGCGTTTGCACAAACATATTGAAGAATTGGACGGCCGGATTGCGAGATTGACTGAATCCACGCGCTCTTTGGAGTCTGGATTAGATAAACGTCTCAGCGAACTGTGCAGCAACATTTTGAAAGATGCGCGCAGCCGACTCGAGAGCATTACAAGCGAGATTCTAGAAGAGTTGACAGCGCGCGGCTCAAAGATAAGCGGGGATCAGCTGGACAAATCAAATGAAAACATGGCGCTTGTCCAAAAAAATATCATTGCCTCCGCTTCCGAGTTAATCAATGCCGAAGCAACGAGTGCTTTGCAGGCTTTCAAACACTCTATGGACGAGACTACCAGCATTTCGCTTGATCGCTGGCGACGTGAGTTGGGCGACGGGTTGAGCGCACTCTCAAGAAGTTTCGCCGAGAAATTTCAGGCGGCAACCGATGTCGGCGCTGAGGGAAGCCAACACTAGACATCCGCGGCCGAGAAGCAACCGGTGCCGTGAAGCTCCTGTCTTACTGTGGGTCAGACTCTTGCATATCGTTGCATTACGACGAAGCCATGGTGAAGAAATCAGTGGATTCGATCAGCAAATAGCAAGCAAGACTTCGTGAACGTTCCACGCCGCGACCTCACCAGGTAAAAACCTGCCAGCTGTCGACATAACACTGCCACCGAGGTTTCAATCTTCTTTTCTGCAAACTCTACCGGACGACAGGACAAGTCAACTGTATAAGCTGTCATCGGAGCAAGAGAACCAGACGCGTAGACAAGTCACGTTCGGATGTTCAAGTCATAGTGAACTGAACCTCCAGTGAGAGAGAAGCTTGGTTCCGACGAACCGGGACCCGCTACTCCAGAAACAAACAGGCGTGCTGAACACCTCCAGTCCGAACCGGTATTCGTCTTTGTCGCTGAAAGACGTGGTCTGCCTTTGCTCGGGCTCCTGTGACGAGGCGGCGTGGGAGGAGTTGGTTTCCCGTGTGGGCAGGCCCGTCAGTCTTACCATTCTTCGCACTGCTTCTCTATGGGGTCGCCCATCCGTAGCTCTTGTAGAAGACCTGATGCAAGCCACATATCTGAAGCTTTGGGAAGACAAATGCCGCTTGTTGCGAGACTTCGCCATTCAGCATCCGGAAGCAATTCTGGGCTATGTAAAGAAGGCCGCAGCCAACGCGACACACGATCATTTCAGGCACGTCCGTAGTCAATCGTCAGGTGGCGACAACCCTCATGTCTCCACGACCGACGTTGATCCCGAGGCTGGCAAAGCTGTTGAAGGCAATCAGGAAAGGATTGCGTTCCAGATTCTTCTCAAGCAGATTGATCAATATTTGCGGCGTATGCTCGTTGGTCCCGATCAGGGACGCGATCGCATGATCTTCTGGCTCTACTTCCGGCAGGGCATGAGCACCAGAGAGATTGCGTCCATGCCTGCGATCGGGCTGAGTCCCAAGGGAGTCGGCAGTGTGATCGAGCGGCTGAAACAGTGTGTTCGCGCGCACATCTTGGGGAAGGGGCCGGAGTCTGAGAAAGCGCCGGACGATGCCAAAAGCAAATTCTCTGACGATCTCGTATTGAGTTTGTATGGGGCCTCAAAATATGGCGTCGCGGCGCGATAGGCATATCGATGAGCGGGAACTCGAGGCCTTGGCGGCCGCGGGCGGGGAAAACCTGCGTACGCTTTCCCCCGAGGCTGTTCGCGACGTCATACTGCATTTAAAAAGTTGCTCCGATTGCCGCCGCAAAGTTGCAGATTATCGTGAGTTACTGGCCCGGTCTCCGAATGTGGCAGTCTCAGAAGCGGCGATTACGTGGGAGATATGCCCCAAACCGGATGACGTGGATTGGGACGAAATCGCCGCCGGACTGTGGCCCGAGTTAAGAGCCGGGCAGCTGATCATGCATGCTGCGCAGTGTGATCACTGCGGTCCACTCTTGCGCGCTGCGCTGTCCGTCGATGATGAGCCGAGCCCGGAAGAAGCAAAACTGCTCGCGCAGCTCGCGCGACCATCGCAGCCCGCGCCAGGTTCGATACCGCACG
>QHZW01000495.1 GCA_003224815.1 Acidobacteriota bacterium
TAAATGAACGCATACGTCTTGAACGGACAATCATCCATCTAGCGAGCAGCTTCTGCGACAATGCGCTGAATCGGAGGAATAATCTTGCTCAGTGTCTCCGCAGGACCGTGAGAGTCGAGCACCACGCGGTACCTGCCGCAGGTTCCCATGAAATCGCTTTCGGCGAACGTTCCGATTTCGACGGGAGAATCTACGAGCTTGTCGTAATTCTGCACCTGATAGGCGCTTCTCTCGCCTTCCAGCGCAGATGCAATCTTCCAACCTGCCGGCACATTGCTGAATTCGATTTGCAGCGGACCGCGCCGCGCGTCTTCCACATAAACCAGGACTTCGGCCAGATTTAGAAACGCGTGATGCGCGTTCAGTTCCGCGCCGAACGAGCCGGAGTCGTTGCTGAACATTTCGTATTCGATACGGGCGCCGTGCTCCGCTCCAGTGACCCGCCATCGGCTGGCGTTCAGTTGCTGCAGCGGAAGAGTATGGCCGCTCGGGTCGGTAGCACGAATCCAGTTCATATACTGCGAAAAATCTCTCACCTGATAGAGCGCGTTCCAGACGGGCATCTGTAATTCATGAGTAGGGAGTCCGGGCGGAATGTCGATCGTGACCTGAATAAGATGGCGTTCAGAATTCGCAAGCCTTACGAGATAACGAATCGGTGTTTGCGCCTGCGAAAGCGAGCAGAGCAAACCGACAATGACGGCCAGAAAAGCGGCTCGCCGGGCCATGTTTAGCTTTTTGCCTCAACGGCGTTGGACTTAAGCGAAAGAGAGCGGAGCTTTTGAGGGAGCTTCTCGTAAATACCACCAAAGCCGCCGTTCGAGAGAATGCCGATGACGTCGCCGGCGCGCATTTCGGGCGCACAGATCTTTACGATGCTGTCCACCTGCAACGGCTAGACTTTTTGCCAGATCATCCTGAAATACGTTGCGCCGCAGCGTATTTGAGCGTGGCTCAAGGATGGCCCACAAGCGGCGTCCCGCATAGCGGGCACGCAGGGCTTTCAGCGTTTCGGCGATGGCTGTCGGATGATGCGCGAAGTCATCAATGATAGTGATGCCGTTGATCTCCGCCGTCACTTCCAGCCGTCGCTTTACGCTTTGAAAGCGAGCGAGAGCATCCGCAACAACCTTTGCGGAAATTCCATAATTCGCTGCCATTGCTGCGGCGGCACTCGCATTCCACACGTTGTACTCGCCTGCCAGTGGAAACTCGAGCTGGGCCCAAAGCTTGCCGTTTCTGAGCAGCGACCACGATGTGCTGTCAGCATTAAACGTCAGGCGCTCAATTCTCCAAGCGGATTCGGCTCTCTTCCCATAACGGTCCACTGCACAAAATGCGCGCGCTACACAGGATTCAATACTCGTGCCGGTATCGAAGGCCACGATGCGTCCGCGGCGAGGCACCAGATTCACCAAACGCTTGAACGAATTTTCTACAGCGTCAAGGTCTTTATATATATCCGCGTGATCGAATTCGACCGAGGTGAGAATGATGGAATCCGGAAAATAGTGCAGGAATTTTGGGCCCTTGTCGAAAAAAGCGGTATCGTACTCGTCGCCTTCGATAATGAAATGCCGTCCACTCCCGAGTTGAAAACTTCGGTTGAAATTTTCCGCGATGCCGCCGATGAGAAATGATGGCTCGGTCTGCGCCACTTCAAAAATCCAAGACAACATGGACGTGGTAGTGGTTTTCCCGTGCGTGCCAGCGACTACGATGACTTCCTTTCCCTTCAGGAACTCGTCATGCAGCAACTGCGGCAGCGAGCAGAACGCGATGCGCTGATCAAGCACATGTTCAAGCTCCACATTCCCTCGTGAGATCGCATTGCCTACAACGACCAAATCAGGCTTAGGCTCGAGATTCTGGACCGCAAAACGCTGCGCCACGGAAATTCCGAGCGAGCGAAGGAAGTCCGACATCGGCGGATAAGCCGCAGAATCAGATCCGGTAACGCGAAAGCCCCGCTCGCTGAGCATTCCTGCGAGAGAGGCCATCGCCGTTCCGCATACGCCAATGAGATGGATATGTTTGTTACTAGTCATAAACAAAATCCGTCGCCGGGGAGTCAACTACTACGGAAACGATGACACGTCTTTTGCGTTAAACAATCTCTTGCAGCGCTACACCCGAGTCGCCCACGTGAAGGTCCACGTTGATCCCCATCGGCAGCGTGATGTTTGCTCCAGCCACGTGTCCCGATGGTAATCCATACGCCACTGGTACATTCAGATCGCCAACCACTCTCATCACGACTTCTTCCAGCGTATATTCCTGACCTGGGCTCGGCGCACAGTCGAGCATCTCGCCGAAAACGATGCCGCGCGCTCCTGCAAGCTTCCCTGCCAGTTTAAGGTGCATCAGCATGCGGTCAATCTGATACGGCTTGGTCCCGACATCCTCAATAAACAAGATTGTGCCGTTCGTCTCAACTTCCCACGCCGTCCCGAGCGACGCCACGAGCATGGAAAGACATCCGCCGTAGAGCATGCCTTGAGCAGATCCCTCTGCCAGCGGTTTCACTTGTGATCCCGCAGCAAACTCGACGCGCCACTTGCCCTTTCCTTCAACGGCCGCTTGCCACGATTCTAGATGCACACCGTCAGCCCGGTTAAAATCCGCCCCAACCATGGGCCCATGAAATGTAACAAGACCAGCCAGATCGCCGAACCACGTCGTAAGGCTTGTGATATCGCTATAGCCCACAAAGATCCCCTTCGATCCGCTGATCCCGCGAAATAGAGTTCACGATCAAAGATCGAATCATTAAAAATGGGTTCGTATCCCAATTTGTGCAAGGCTTCGCAGCCAGGGTCAAAGCGCTCGCGCTTGAACGAACTCGCCGGCGCGACGATGCCGATGCGATCCCCGGAAACCAGCGCCGGAGGCTTGATACGAGCGGCTTGGCGCGACTTCGGCATCGTCAGCTTAAGAATTCACCCCGGCAGATGATCTGCGCCGGACCCCGCAGAAACACCTGATCTTCCCAGCGGACGGTCTGTGTGCCACCCGGCGCGTGTACCTTGAGGGGCGATTGCGCCCGCTTGGCGAAAATTGCTGCAACTGCCGCTGCGCACGATCCTGTTCCCGATGATTGCGTTTCGCCCACGCCCCGTTCGTAGAATCGCACTTCGAAATTCTCGGCATCCTGCACTTTCACGAATTCCACATTGATGCCGTACTTGAAATCGTGGTGCTTCCCTATCTCGGCCGCATCACCTTGCCAGCCCGGAGCGAAATCGTCTACAAAGACCACGAAATGCGGATTGCCCATCGAAACCGGAATTCCTCGCGCTTCGCCAAATGCGACTTTGATCGCAAATTCGTCACCGACCTGCGGCTCACCCATCGAGGTTTCGAATTCGAATGAAGTTTCGCTGTGCGCTGTGAGCACACACGTCTTCACGCCCGCCCCCGTGCGAACCACGACCTGCTCGCGCGGCTTCTCCGAACAAAGGTAAGCCGCCACACATCGCGTCCCGTTACCCGAAATCTCGGCCTCGGAACCGTCGGCATTGAACAGGCGGGCGCGAATATCCGCATCCTGGGCCGGAAAAAGCCACTCCACCCCGTCGGCGCCCACTCCGTTGTGACGGTCGCAAATGCGACGCGTAAACGCGATGAGGTCCGCGGGAGCGTGCATGCCGTCAACAATCAGGAAATCATTGCCGCACGCGCTGGCTTTCACGAATGGAATGGCAATCATTCGGCCTGCACCGGGCCGAGATCGGCCACGCTATCGAATGAACCAGAATCGCGCAGCAGGCGAATAATGTCCGCGTGTTTCTTGCGTGTGCCTTCGCATTCAAAGCGCACACGCACATGCACCGGAGTAGGCGCGACGTGCACGTTCTGCGTCATGGAGTGGAGTGGTTCGAGCAGTCCGTTAATCTGCTGTTTAATCTCGTCGGCGCTTCGCCCGGCCACTTCGTAGCAATGCAACATGACTTTAAGGTTGAGGAACCGCTCGCCGAGTCCGAGCAACGATAGGAAAGCCAGCACCATTCCAGTGGCAAAGATCGCCGTGATATAGAGGCCGCCGCCCACCGCCATGCCAACAGACGCGACGACGAACAAGGTCGCGGCGGAAGTAATCCCTGTGACCAGGTCGCCGCGGGCATGAATAATTGACCCAGCGCCTATGAAACCGATGCCAGGGATGATCTGCGCGGCGATGCGAGTGTGGTCGCCTGTGTGTTGTCCAGCAATTTGGTCTGAGAGCAACGTGAACATCGCCGCCCCCATGCAGATGAACAGATTCGTGCGCAGTTTTAACATCGTGCGCCATGGGCGCCGGTCGGGCGCAGCAAGCGCAGTTAACGCGGCTGATTACTCTTGCGCGTCTGGTAAATAGTCGCTTCCGGTTGGCCGGTTACTCGCAGAATGGTTATGGCCTTCAACTCGTCCTTGTTCACTGCGGTTGCGACCGCGTCATGATCAAACGCGATCACAAAATCTGCATAACCGGAAGGATGCGCCAGCGCCCGCTCCCAGAGTCCATCGGGATCAGACGGCCGCTTCCATGGGCGATGATTGCCCTCGTTGATAGTCTGCGAAAGAGGAATGCCGGCGTGCTGGAATGCGCCTACATGATCGCCGAGATACATGATCACGGTTGAGTTTGCCGGAAGCGTATGCAGGAGCGAGGCGAGTTGACGCTCCAGAAAGCTGCGCGCATGAGAGTTCACGATAGCTTCCTGAAGACTGACGGGGCCGCTGCGCCAGACCTGTGCATAGCTTGCAGCCACAAGTGAAATGAAGAGCACAGAAATGATGGTGCGTGTTCGGGAAGCGGCTGCGAAGTTTATCAAGCCGCGAGCGCCAAGCGCAGCGAAGATCGCGAATGCAGGGAGCAGCTCGATTCCGTAGCGCACGTTGTAATACGAATGCGGC
>QHZW01000496.1 GCA_003224815.1 Acidobacteriota bacterium
ATTCCATAAATGGAATGCCATAAAACGGACGTATATGGAAATACGTATTTCTGGAAAGGACAGACTTGCACCTAAACAACTAGTTGTAAGCACACACATCGTTCACAGGTTGCTGTGCGACGATCGGAAGCAGTTCGGCTTTAACCCACGCGTCTCACAATCGGCGTGTTCATCTTGTATTGGCGCTCGATGAGATTCCCGTTTGGATCTTTGACGTTCAGGGTAAACGTTGGCAGATCGCCCTCTTTGCCAAAATTTTCATGAGAGATTGTGACCGGCAGAATGCCATTCAATCCGCGCTCGCGGTATGCAGTTTCGTAACGATGGCGGCGCACGTTCCAGGTGAAGACGCGAGCCTGATTGAAATCGAAAGGCATGCCGTCTTTGGATTCGGTCAGCAGCATTAGATACTGCGGAACTTTCTTGTCTCCATCGGACACTTCGTTCAGCACAAAGCAGCCGACTATGCGTTGGCCTTCGGCGTACTGTGCAACTTCGAGCGGAACATCGAGATCAACGAGTCTGCCGAGCACCCAACCGACGTGGCCACTGGCGTCGCGAGCAAGCCACCAGTCTTCCATAGGAGGCGAGGTTTGCTTGCCTACAACGGTTGACTTCGGCGCAGGGCCGGGCGCGCTCTTTTCTATGGTCCCGCGCTTCAGGACGGATATTTTTGCGCCCTGCGTCAATTGGTAAAGATGTTCGGTGTCCCGGCCCGGTTCGACGTGCAAGTTGGTGTCGTTGCGAGTGGTGGCGGTGCCGACAACGGCCGCATCTTTTTCCTGCACGTTTAATTTCTGGAAAGCGTCGAAGACCTGCTGGCTCACCAGGAATCGTTGCTCAACCCATCCCTCGAGTCCGGTTGTAGTGCGTACTTTGGCGAAGCGCTTTTCGCGATCCAAAACCTCTACGCGATCGCCGTTGCGCGCGGTGCCGACCCTATTAAATACCTGCGAGAGTTGATCCCGGAGCACGACCTGCGGCGCAGAAACGTAATCCACTTCGAGCACGCGTTGATGATGGCGGCCGCAGCCCGCCAGCGACAACTCAAGTACGAGCGCCAGGAAGAACCATTTTTTATTGGGAGTAATCACTGCGCAGAAATTTCATGATAGCGCAGACAGTCGGCAATACCAGTTACGAACGGGACACCGGCCGTTGGGTTTTAGCGAAGCTCAAGCTACAAAATTCGCTCGTGCGCGTAGCCGTTGGCGCTGAGCGCTGAGAGCAACTCGGCAATGTGGTCGGGGCCGCGGGTTTCCATCGTGATGTCAATGGCGGTGTCGCCGAGGTTGACGCCGTAATAGGCGCGGTCATAGGAAGTCTCGACGATATTGGCGCGGTGCTGCGCCAGGATTCCAGTAAGACGGTGCAGCGCCCCCGGGTAATCAGGCAGGTGAACGCGGAGGCGTACGAGACGGCCGTCTTTTACGAGACCGCGCTCCATGATGCGGGACAGCAGGCTGACGTCAATGTTGCCGCCGCAGACCAGCACGGCAACTTTGTTCCCACTAAGCGAAGTCTTGCGATTGATGAGAGCTGCCAGGGCAGCCGCGCCGGCTCCTTCGACCAGAGTCTTTTCTCGTTCAAGCAAAAGAAGGATGGCGTTGGCAATCTCTTCCTCGTCCACGGTGACAATGTCGTCCACATATTTTTGAACGAGCGGCAGGGTCTTCTCGGCAGGCGACGCCGGAGATTAAACCGCCGCCTCCAATGGGAGCGATGATGGCTTGGACGTCCGGTACCTGATCGAGAATTTCGAGTCCCATGGTGCCCTGGCCCGCCATGACAACTTCGTCATCGAAGGGATGAATGAAGGTCATGCCGAGTTGCTGACTCCGGCGCACCGCCTCTTCACAGGCTTCGTCATAGTTCGCGCCGTGCAGGACGACCTCAGCGCCATAGGATTTGGTCGCGGAAACCTTAATGAGCGGTGTGGTCAGCGGCATCACAATCTGCGCGCGGACTCCGTGGCGTCCGGCGTGGTAGGCGACGCCTTGCGCATGATTGCCTGCCGACGCCGCAATAACACCGTGCGATAGCTCCTCTGGCGTGAGTGTAAGCAGCTTGTTCAGCGCGCCACGTTCCTTGAAGGCACCGGTGCGCTGGAGATTGTCGAGCTTGAGGTAAACCGAGTTGCCGGTGAGCTGGGACAAATCTTCGGAGCGTGCACAAGGAGAAAGATAGATCGAGTCGCGAATCCGCCCCATGGCAGCACGGATCTCGGCGAGCGAGAGGGTGCGCTCGGGAACGAGAACTGGTTTAGGCATCAGGACGGGTTTTGACATTCGAGATGCTGTGATTTCCTTCGTGCCTTTGGCTTATTCAAAGCCTTTACCACGAAGAACACAAAGGTACACGAAGGAAACACAAATTACGATTCCGGATCACGCCGTGACAA
>QHZW01000491.1 GCA_003224815.1 Acidobacteriota bacterium
ATCTTTGATTTGCTGTGCGGAAGTAATGCGCGGTGCGATCCCTGTTCTAAAAACCTCCGCAACGCCTGACGTCATAACTCCGCGTGTTTGCAGTCGACCTCGATAACATCCCACGATTGCAGGCGTCTCTTCCTCGCAGGCGGACGGCTGCGGAAGGGGAGTTTCTGCCCGCGTTTGCGGTAGAACTAATACCGGGAGTCGATCTGGTTCCTTCGTGGACCTTTGCCGTACTCAACGTTTAACGGAAGTGGAAAGTGGCCCTCAATCGAGAATCGGACAAAGTGCACCCAGTGCTGCCTTGAACGACAGCGATCCCACGCAGCACGAGAGCTGCAGTCAGTTGACTTTGCTGGCAGCGGTGGTACGCAACTTCTCCATTTCGCAGATGTTCTCCCAACTGTGTTTCTAGCATGTCCGTTACCTTCGGGCCTTGCCCTCGAATGCTTCTTGAAGCAGCATGGATGTGCGAAAGTTGTCCGTTCATGAATAGTTTGGAATCGCTCGAGGAGGTGCTGCTCGCAAGGGACTGCACGCTTCAGGAAATTTGCGGTGAACTCGCGAAGCTTTTTGGCGTGCGCTGGTCTGAGATCGGACTTCTGCGTCTTGAAGGCGAACTGCTGCGATTTATTCACCCGGCCGAGCTGAATTCTGCGGGCTGCATTCCTGTGTCAGGGTCAGCAGTCGCCGCTGTGACTGCATCAACCAGGCGGTCAGTGTTGCACAACAACTTCGCCAACATACCTCACCACAACGTTTTTGAGCTAATCAAAATCAAAGACCCGCAATCGAACAATGACGACTTCGCGCGCATCCAAAAGCTGATTTCGGCGCCAATTCTCGGCCAAAAGGACCAACTTCTCGGAGTGATGCAAGTTTCGCGCAAAGGCATTACCCCTGCTGCCGCAGGTCACGACTTTAACTCACAAGATGTGGATCGCCTGGAAGGGGTGGCCCGCCGCATCGGGACCCTGCGTCCCGAAATTCTGTTAGCCAAGCTGAAAGAGCCGCGCGCGAAACTCGAACTGCAGAACGAGCAAAAGAAAAAACCATAGCAAACCCGCTGACGTATACACTCACACACACCGGCAGTTGTATGTAATTTGGATCTCCGAGCTCGGTTCCAAATATGCACAAAGCATTCGGCTCGCTGGGGTGAATGCATTATGAAAGAATGCCCCGCTTGACAAGATTGAAGCTGCGTTTGGCGTCGTCTGCACAGCAGACTCACGCTAAGAGACGGGTCTTGAACGATGGCACTTTTACCTTGGGGGAAAGATAGACGTTGGCACGAATGAGCTTCCCCCAAGGAGGCAACTCAAATGAGTCGTGACATCAAGTATATCGGCATGGACGTGCACAAGGAAGCGATTGTGATTGCGGTGCGGAATACCAGGGGCCATGTGGTGATGGAGTCGATCGTCGAAACCAAAGCCAACAGCATTCTGCAGTTTATCCATGGACTGCAGGGCGAACTGCAGGTCACCTGGGAAGAAGGCACCTGGGCGGCCTGGCTGTACGACCTGCTGAAGCCGCACGTACACCAAGTCCTGGTCTGCGACCCGCGGCGCAATGCGTTATTAAAGGAGGGCAGCAAGAATGACAAGGTGGATGCGCGCAAGCTAGCGGACTTGTTGCGCACGGGAATGCTGCGACCGGTGTATCACGGAGAACATGGATTGCGAACGTTGCGCGAGCTGGCACGCACGTATCAGACTCTCAGCCAAGATCTGAACCGGGTGATGAATCGGCTGAAGGCGCTGTATCGTGGCTGGGGCATTGCCTGTGGGGGTACGCAGGTGTATGCCCCGCGTTATCGCGAGGAATGGTTAGGCAAGATCGAGTTATTGGCCGAGAGCCGGAAACACAAAGCCGCGAAGCTGCTGCGTCAAATTCCCTGCATCGGTCCGATTCGGGCCGCCCGCTTGCTCGCGTTGATGCAAACCCCGCACCGGTTCCGGAGCAAGCGACAACTGTGGACCTACAGTGGGTTGGGCATTGAGACGCGGGATAGTGCGCAATACCGCTTTGTTCGCGGAGAACTGCAGCGTGCGAAAAAACCGCAACAGATCCGTGGTTTGAATCGGAATCACAACCATGAAATGAAAGACATTTTCAAGGGAGCCGCGACCCGGGCCAGCTGTGGGGTGGGTCCATTGCGCAATTTTTATGTGGCTTTGCTCGACAAAGGCATGAAGCCCGAGATGGCACGGCTCACCTTAGCCCGCAAGATCGCGGCCATTGCTCTGACCCTTTGGAAGAAGGAGGAACGTTTCGACGCCGAACCATTGAAAATGCAAGCCGCTTGAGCGGGGCACAGAACTCAGGGGATCTCCCAGGCTTCATGCCTCGGTGGTGGCCCATCGGTTCTGCGACGCTCGGGTTCGAGGGAGAGTATCCATGCACTCATTAGGCACTGTGTGCTTGCTGTATGCAGCACCGAGTCTCGGAGTCAATCCTATGCCCCCTCGGATAACCCACTAAAGCCATAGGCCTCGAGCCTCACACAGGATGATGGTTGGCACTTATGCCGACACTTGGCTTGCGTAGCTGCGCAACTGAACGGCGTCAAGCGCCACCGCTCCATGAAACCATCAAGTCGGGATCAGCAACTGGGGCTGGCATCGCCGCTGAACTACGCGGCGATCCAAAGCGGTAAAACCAA
>QHZW01000231.1 GCA_003224815.1 Acidobacteriota bacterium
AACATTGGTCCGATAGTCGAGATGTAAATCGAGTAGAGCGTCGATGACGCCTGGACGGCTGATCTGTGACCAGGCCAGCGAAATCGTTCCCGGATCAATAAGCTCAACCGTCTCTGGTGACAGTTGCTCGACGAACTCGCTGCGAATACCTTCTTTTGTAAAGAGTTTTCGTCGCAATACTTCTCGCTTTTTAGACGAAGGATTACTCCAGAAGTCCTCCATTGCTGACTAGGCCTCAGTGCGGCCATCCTCAAGGCTTCGCTGTTCTGGATCACCAGTGCTTTTATGCGATCCGGGGAGCGGAGCGCAAGGCGAAATCCGACTTGCGCTTCGTAGTCGTGAACGTAGAGTGCGTAGCGATCCAGTTCAAACTTGCGCGTGAACGCCTCGATCGTGTCGGTGTAGTGTGTGAAGGTGTAGGCGTACTCCGCTGTATTCGGACAAGCACTGAAGCCAAAGCCCGGAAAGTCAGGGGCAAGAACGTGGTAACGATCTGCAAGAGCCAGCAAAAGAAATCGAAATTGGTGTGATGACGACGGAAAGCCGTGCAAAAGAAGAACTGCAGGAGCATCCTGAGACCCGGCTTCGCGGTAAAAAATTCTTATGCCTGCAACCTCAACGGTTCGGTGTCTAACCATGTCTCGATGCCTACCATGAGTTCCAATCACCATTCATTCGGCGCTTCTCCTGCATTGGTATATGGCTCTGTCCAAAGCGCAATCTGCAACCAAAGAGACTTCGACCAGGCTCGATACATCCTGTCGACATCGTTCGCATTATGTCCCTTCGCTAAGAACGGTTTGATGATCTCGGAGTCGGTCATAACCGCGCCAAATGCGACGATGTGTCGTAAGTGAATGGTTGGAGCGGACTGCGCGTTATCAGTTTTGTTTTTCTTGAGACTGGTATGGCGTAGCGCCATTTCCTGCTGATAGTTCAGCCAGTCTTGATCGTAAGGCCGGAAGCAGGTATCGAGCACCCACTGCTGAAAACGCAAGCCACTCCTTTCGGAGTAATGCGAATCTTTTTGTCCATCGAGTCGTAGTGAGTATCGGGCAAGATGTGGATGTTTGGCGATGACCTCGCGCCACTTCCCGACTAATTCTTTCGTCTGGTCTGTGAGGGTTTCGCCCGCGACCCTCAGCCAATGCTCATCATCTTCCGTGAATCCTGCGCTCTGTTTGAGTGCTTCAAATTCCTGCTCGCTGATAGGCGACCTGGCTACATCCGGTGACCGTAGTCATAGCCTGGAATTTGGTCGGCTACCATTCCTGTTTTTTCCATAGTCTGCGATTTCAAAATGAGTGCCTCCTCGAGGGGTTTCTTAAGAGCTAAGCAGCGAACGCATTGTCAATTCGGTACGAGGCCCCACTGGCAAACGCGGCTTCGTCGCTCACCAAGTACGCGACCAAACCGGCCACATCTTCCGCCTTGCCAAACTTGGGGCTGGCCATAAATGATTTCAGTTGTTTGCTGTAAGGTCCGTCCTCAGGATTCGCATCGGTGCTGATCGGCCCAGGATGCACCGTATTCACGGTTATTTCTTTCGGTCCAAGGTCGCGAGCCATACCCTTACAGAGACCATCCAGACCCGCTTTTGCCATGCTGTATAAGCTGGTCATAGGAAGGGCGGCATGATCCGCAATATTGCTCGAAATGAAGACGATCCGCCCGCCTTTCCCCATGTGCTTGAGCACCGTCTTGGATCCCACATATGCGGCTCGTAGGTCCACCGCAACAATGTGATTGAAATCTTCGAGAGTGAATTGCTCGATGGGCTTGAACAGTAATGTACCGGCGCTGCTAACAAAGATATCGATGCCCTCTAACTCTTCGGCGACGTGGTCCACAGCTTTAGTTAGAGCGTCTGGGTCGCCGCTGTCCGCCTGAATGGCAATGGCCTGCCCACCTGATTTTTTAATCTCTTGCTCGACCCTCTCAGCGGCATCACGTCGGCCGCGATAGGTGAATGCGACCGCGGCATCTTCCCGCGCGAGTCGACACACGATACCGGCACCGATGCCGCGGCTTCCGCCCGTCACGAATGCCTTCTTGCCTACCAAACGATGCATTGCAGCTTGCATAGAAATTACCTCCGGTACGTGAGGAGTCCTGTAATTCAGCGGTGGTATTCGTCGCGCTGAAGGACGCCGAATCCGAACCAGCCCCAATAAACACAATGGCGCTGAATCAGACCGTCATCATTCAGTTCCATGGCTTCCACGAAATCCATCTGATCGCCTTTTGGGCCGGCGCGCGGATATTCCCAGATGAGCCTTTTATCGTCGGTCAGGTAACCGGTCCGGTGGTACTGCCGAACCGTCGGCTTGCGAACTGCTAACGCTTCAAAAATGGACGCATCTCTTCGCGGCCGCGGCACACACCTTCTTTTTTCCCTAGAAGATGCGGGATTAGCGGACTCTCGATCACCGCGTCCGGCGCATAGAGTTCCAGCAGCGCATTCGCATCATTGTGGGAGAGCGCCTTGTCCCATTCGAAATAGATTCTCTCCACCGGAGATGCAAACGGCTGTTGTTTGCGTGCTTCTCCTTCTGCCCTGATGACATGTACGTTCGCCATGATTCCTCCACAATCGTTTGCTTGAATTTTTAGATTCTCTCCCGTGCGTGGAGTTGGCCGCGAAAATTTTCTCTGTGGCACGTGGATTTGGCGGAAAGGAATTTCATTCGTCGAATCACGCGTGTTCCGAGATCTGATTCTTGGAAACAGCAATCAACAGGAAAGTACTGCCAAGCTATTTTGCGTTGTGGAATTTCCGTTTCAGGCCGCGCGATTGCTTCCTTTACTCTTCTCATTGCGCTCCGCCCTGACCACTTGAGCAAGCGCCTTCCTTCCAGCTTTTTCCGCTTCCGGCTGGGTTGCAGTTTCTCCCGAGCGCAGCAACTCCTGGGTAGGCCGAATTCGATAGATTTTGTAACGCCAGCCCGAATAAACTTGGGTTGCAGGATCGAGCACTCGCTCGACTTCGTAGGCGTGATTGCCTTCATAAAAACGCATATGCCTTCCCTCACATTGTTGCGTTAGCTTCCGGTCCGTCTCCCTGCTTGCTGTCTCTTGCGCGCGCGTCCAACCTGGAGATCGCGGACGGCTCGCTTTCTGGTTCGTTCTGAGTAGCGTCCTTCGGCGGTGGCGGCACTTCTTTCCCTGTGCGCCTTTCACGCGAGAGTTTGATTGCCAATGCGTGCGCCTGTTTGCCCGTTGCCATAGGGCACTCGGTCATGCGGCTCTTAAGCCAGGCTCGCCAGTTTCCCTTGCAATCCGAGGAAAAATTTCTCTTGCATAGAAATTCATGAACTGTTCCTGGCCTGACCCGATCTGATGAATGAAGATGTGGTCGAACCCTGCTTTGACGTATTCGCGAATGGCGTTCAGATGTTTCTCGGGATCTGGTCCACACGGAATTAATCTTGCAACTTGCTCGACGGACACTAGCTCTGAAGCTTTCTGAAACAAAGAAGGCAGAGGCAACTCCGAAAAGAGCTGCCCAGGTAAGCCCGCGACTGGCCAGATCTCGTGCGCGAGTTGCTGCGCTTTGCGTTCATCAGGATCAAAACACACGTGCACTTCGCCATAGCAAGGTTTTTGTTGTCCGGCTTTTTCTCGAAACTTCTTGGCTAGTTCCTGATCCGGTTCTGTAGCAATGAGACCGTCCCCGAGTTTGCCGGCTACTTCGGCGCTCTTTGGCCCTGCAGCAGCAATCATGATTGGAGGTAGCTGGTATGGGAGGCTGTAAATGCGGGCGTTTTCCACCGCAAAGTATTTCCCGCGATAGCTTTGCTGTCCTCCCTGCCACAACGCCCGGATAATCTGAAGGGCTTCGGCAAGTCTTTCCTGGCGCACTTCAATTTCAGGCCAGCCCTGTCCCAGAATGTGTTCGTTCAGGTTCTCGCCTGTGCCGACTCCGAGGAAAAAACGCCCCGGCAGCATGCTTGCAGCGGTCGCTGCCGCCTGCGCGATGATGGCTGGATGAATACGGAAGCTGGGGCATGTGACTCCGGTTCCGACGACGAGCTTGCTTGTTACTTGCGCGATGCCGCCGAGAACGGCCCACACGAAGGGACTTTGGCCCTGCCGGTCTGTCCAGGGATGATAGTGGTCTGAAATCGAGGCAAACGAGAAACCGTGTTCCTCAGCTGCCCGCGCAAATCGAACCAGGTCTCGCGCCGAGAATTCTTCGCTCGTGAGCTTATATCCGATCTGAATGTGGCGAATCTGCGGCATATTTGTGTCTATCCTTTCGTCCGATGGCGATACCAGAAGTCTTAGATGGCCGTGACTTGTGCAAAAACGATGTTCGAGAACAAAAATGTGACATCGTTTTATCCAGCGCGGCCTTCTAAAGGAACGAGAAAGAGAGGACTAGAGTGAGTAGGAAACTTCAGATCTAGGGTGCTGATCAATTGTATTTGAGAGACGCGGATACAGATAAGCGATGTCACTAATCGTGCAGAAGGAACCAAGTTCCCCGCCAATCCCGCGACCGGAACCGCCCCCCGAGCGAGATCCGGAACCACGGCCTGGCTCTGATCCGGATGTTGTTCCACCTGGTGGTCCGGAACCTGAGCCGGACGTTGTTCCTCAGCCAAATCCTGAACCGACGCCGATGTAGTTCGGAGATGACCGATGCTTTATGTGGAGCAGGTTGGTACCGTTCTGCAATTGCGGCTGTCTTTACTCTGATCTTTGGAGCAGCGGGAAGAACTGACCCTCGATCTTTTCTCCCGGCAAAATTACAGGTACGCCGTGAAGCAGCGATTCGTTTGTGGCAGAACGCACACCATCTCGCATCACATTGACTACTGTTGCCCGGCGGGCCCGGGCGGAATGATTGGCGAATGATCCGTGCACCATTCGGGGATGATGAAATGAGGCTTCACCTTTTTTGAGCTCCACAGGAACCGCTGCGTCAAACTGCTGGCGCTGTTCAGGATTCAAAACTCCGTAGATCGCCTCCATATCGCCAGCCAATCCCGTGATCGGCAGATCGGGCCAACGATGACTCCCCGGTATGTACTGCAGGCATCCATTCTCGCGAGTGGAGTCGTCGAGGCCAATCCAGCACGTAAGGTGTGCCAGTGGTTGCGTACGAGTCCAATATGAATAGTCTTGATGCCACGCAACAGCGCCGCCGTGATGCGCGGGCTTGCAGAAAAGTTGGTCGTGCCAAAAGCGCACGGGACCGCCAAGCAACTGTGATGCTGGAATCGTGAATGCCGGATTCCACAGCAGATCATGGAAACCTGGCGTGATCCGCCATGCGCCTAACGCATGGAACAGAATGTGATCTGGACTTGTTGACTCGTTCGAGTGGTATTCATAGAAAAGTTCGTGCCCCGGATGCTTCGCATCAGCCAGTTCAGCTAATTCCTCCCGCAATGTTTCGACCTGCTCATCCAAGAGGACTCGAATCCCGCTGACGTATCCTCGTTCATGGAAGAAGTTGACCTGGTTCGGATTGAGACGAAGAGAATCAGGATCCCTGTGTAGCTGCGGGCCCAGCAGCGTGCCCACAGGACGATGATGCATCGAGAGGTCTTGCATCACGACTGAGTTTATCACCCATCAAACGGTACGCTGCAAAGTTGTATACGCCATGGCAATCTGACGGTGCGGTCGAATCAGCGAGAGCACAGAGGAAGACATGAAGAACGCAGCCTTGGGCTCGCGGGGGGGCTGAATCCAAACTCCACTAGTCTTCATCTACCAGCCATGTTCCGACAATTGCTTTCTTCCGCGTCACCCGAAAACGAGTCCGCCGTTCAACCGGTTCCGGAGCATAGCGATACCGCTCTCCTCGATGCCTATTCCCACGCCGTCGTTTCTGCTGCGGAGCGCGTGAGCCCATCGGTGGCCAAGATCGAAGTCACTCAATCTGATCGTGCTCGCAACGGCGAGTCACGCGAGCGGCACGGCGGCGGCTCCGGGTTCGTGTTTACCCCTGATGGTTTGGTACTCACGAACAGCCACGTCGTCCATAACGCGTCGCGAATCGAACTGTCGCTCCCGGACGGACGGCATTTCCCTGCTCACCTGATTGGCGAAGATCCAGCCACCGATCTCGCGGTGGTGCGTATTGACGCTCCCCACTTGACTGCGGTTGAACTCGGTGACTCGCAAAAGCTTCGTGTCGGCCAGCTGGCGATTGCCATCGGCAATCCTTATGGTTTTCAGTACACGGTCACTGCCGGAGTAGTAAGCGCTCTGGGCCGATCGTTACGCTCGTATTCAGGCCGAATGATCGACGATGTGATCCAGACGGATGCTTCTCTCAACCCGGGCAACTCGGGCGGCCCGCTTGTTTCTGGTGGGCAGATCATTGGTGTAAACACCGCGACGATCATGGGCGCCCAGGGGTTGTGCTTTGCAATAGGAATCAATACTGCGAAGTTCGTTGCCAGTCGATTGCTCACGCAAGGACGCATTCGTCGCGCCTACATCGGAGTCGAGGCACAGACAACACCTTTGCATCGCCGTATTGTGCGCTTTTACGATCTTCCAAAAGAGACGGGCGTAGTTGTTGTTGGTGTGACGGAGAACACTGGAGCTTGCGATTATGCCGCAAGAAGGCAAGGAGTAGTCGATACCGCGGCGCATGAGGCTTGTAGGACCGCGCGTTGCAGTGATATCAGTTGCGTTTGCGGTACCATGAATTTCCAACATGAAGCCCGCGAGCGTATCGACAACTTTTTTCCCGATGATGGTGAAACTCGAGGGAAGAAAGTGCCTGGTTGTAGGCGGTGGGAGAGTTGCCGAGGAGAAAATCGCAGGCCTGCTTGCGCATGGCCCGAAGATAACCGTCGTGAGTCCGCGCGCGGTCAGAGGGATTCAGCAACAAGCGCGCAATCGGATCCTGACGTGGAAAAAGCGCCGCTTCTCACCGATGGACGTGGACGGCGCCTTCCTGGTAGTCGCGGCGACGGATTCCTCCAGAATCAATTCGACCATTTTTCGCGCTTGCCGGGAAAACGGGGCTTTATGCAATGCGGTCGATGATCCCGAGAACTGCGATTTCTTTTACCCAGCCATCGTTCGCCGCGGATGGCTTCAGATCGCCATTTCCACGCATGGACTGAGCCCTGCGCTGGCGTCAAGGCTGCGGCGTGAACTCGAACAGCAATTTGGGCCAGAGTGGGCGGATTGGTTGCAGGATGTGGGAACACAACGACGTGAAATTCTAAGCAAGCGAATACCAAAGACTCAAAAACGCAAGCAACTGATGGAAATCGCCGGGCCGACGGCGTTCCAGCAGTTCATGCATAAACGCGACCACATTAGCTCAAAGAAACTCGCGAGCAGGAAATTGGGAATGAGGTCGGTCCGTTAAGAGCTCAGCCAAGCGAAATCAGTTCAGATTTTCGAAAATTCCTGCCGCGCCCATGCCGCCACCCACGCACATTGTAACCAGACCATATCGCGCGTTTCGGCGTTTCAGTTCGCGAATTACCGTTGCTGTCAATTTAGCGCCGGTGCAGCCCAATGGATGTCCGAGGGCCACGGCGCCGCCGTTGGGATTCACGCGCGCAGGATCAAGCCCGGCTTCTTGAATAACGGCGAGCGACTGCGCTGCGAAAGCTTCGTTCAGCTCGATCACATCA
>QHZW01000497.1 GCA_003224815.1 Acidobacteriota bacterium
GCTTTGTCGTTAAGCCCAACGAACTGGTCCGCGAGCAGCCCTACATCACCCACAACATCGAAATGACGAGACAAGCCTTTGGACTGGATCGAGTCTCGCAGCGCGAATTTGCGGCTGAGACCGACGTTGCGGCCGCCGACCCGGCAAACAACCAGGCCACGCTCCAGAACATCCGGTTGTGGGATTGGCGCGCGCTGCAGGATACGCTGCGTCAGATCCAGGAAATTCGCACCTACTACGACTTCCCTGACATCGACATTGACCGCTATGAAATCGACGGCACAAACCGCCAGGTGATGCTCGCCGCGCGCGAACTGAACGTCGAAAAGCTTCCGGAAAGCAGCCGCAACTGGATTAACGAAAAGCTGATCTATACCCACGGCTACGGCATCACTATGAATCCAGTCAACGGGTTCACGCCGGAAGGACTGCCCACACTGATGTTGAGCAACATGCCCGTGCAGAGCACGGTGCGCAGCCTGAAGGTGACGCGCCCAGAGATCTATTTCGGTGAGTTGACTAATACAGACGTGTACGTGAAGACACGGCAACAGGAATTCAACTATCCGCAGGGCGAGGCCAACAACCTGAATTCCTATGAAGGCAACGGCGGCATCGCCCTCGGCGGGTTCCTGCGTCGCATCATTATTGCTCTCGACCGGGGCGACCTCGCAAAGCTGCCGTTCAGCGATGACGTAAACCAGGATAGTCGGCTGCTAATGCGACGCAACCTGCGCGATCGCGTATCGGCACTCGCGCCTTTCCTCACCTACGATCCCGATCCATACATTGTGCTCGGAGACGATGGCCGTTTGTCGTGGGTCATGGATGCGTTCACGGTTTCTGACAGCTATCCCTATTCGAATCGTTACCGTCTCGACGGCAACTCCATTAATTATATGCGGAACAGCGTGAAGGTGGTCATTGACGCCTATGATGGTACGACCACGTTTTACGTCTTTGATACAGAGGACGCGATCATCGCAGCCTACCGCCGCATCTTTCCAGGCCTGTTCAAGGATGCGGCCACCATGCCTTCCGCGCTGCGCAAGCACGTGCGCTATCCCGAGTTGTTGCTGAAACTGCAAGCCGAAGTATACGGGCTGTATCACATGACGGACCCGGGAGCGTTCTACAACCGTGAAGATCTGTGGACAGTCGCCACCGAGGTCGGTCTAAGCGAGACCGGCGAGCAGACCACACAGGCGATGCAGCCGAATTTCGTGCTGATGAAACTGCCGGGCGAAAACGGCGTAGAGTTCGTAGAAATTCTTCCATTCACGCCCGCCAACCGGAATAACCTGATTGGCTGGATTGCCGGGCGCAGCGACGGCGCGCAGTACGGCACCTCGGTGGTCTACAACTTTCCTAAGACGAAACTGGTTGACGGACCGCTGCAAATCGAGGCGCGCATCGATCAGAACGCGCAGCTCTCCGGACAACTGTCGCTATGGAATCAGCAGGGCTCGCACGTCCGGCGCGGGGCTTTGCTGGTAATTCCCTCTGGGCGTGCGCTGTTATATGCGGAACCGATTTATCTTCAGGCCGAACGGAGCCCGATGCCGGAGTTACGCCTAGTGGTGCTCGCACTGCAGGATCGGCTGGCGTACGGACCCACATTCGAATCCGCAATGGCGGCTCTTTTTGGCGGGGCGGCCTCGTCAATGAGTACCTCGGCAACGAGTGGCGGCTCGGTTCCGGCGGAGGCGACGCACGGGGCTTTGCGATCCACCGTGCCCCAGCCCGCAGCCGATCAGCTTGAAGACCTGAAGCGCGCGCTCGACAAGCTGAACAAACTTCCGAGATGATCTGATTGCGGTTCTGCGCTCGTGTCAGCTAATCCGGGACGATTCCATATTTCACGCTAAGAAATTTCCTCAGGGTGTCGAGCAAGCCCGGTACAAAAGCCTGCGCTGGAAATCAAGGATTCCATGTCCGGCTTCTTTGTTCTACGGCGTAAATGCATCTCGGACCTGGATTTTCAACCCACCGGCTTCAAGCTCTTACTTGAGATTCTGGCCCGAGGAACATTAGCTCCGTGACCGCGGTGCCTTTCAAGTTCGCACCGCGCCGGAAAGGGAAAAGCAAGGCTAACTTAATGACCGCGGTGCATTACCTCTCGCTGCTGTGGCGGCTCACGTTCAAATCTGACTGAGTGAGCCTTGCAAGCCGCGGAGAGTTTCGGGCCTAGCTATTGGCTCTACTGCTTTGAGACAATCTGTCTTGTGAGTTCCGTCAAGGAGAATCAGTTTGCGACTTCTCACGCCGTAAACGCCAAGAACAAGAAGAAAGAACTTCGATGTAGCCGATCGCCTTCCTATTCCGATCCGAACGTGGGAAAAAAGCCTCTCTGTTCACTGCAAACAATTCGCCTGCTAGTGCACCCGTAACGTGACCTGCGTCTGGTTGGTCAGGTTGCCGCTGGTACCGGTGATCGTAATCGTATATGTGCCGCTCTTCACACCGCTGGTAGATACCTTCATCGTCGAAGAACCTGAGCCGCCGGTGACCGGGTTCGCGGAAAATGTCGGAGTCGGTCCGCTCCAGCTTGTGGTTAGTGTGACCGATCCCGTGAACCCGCCGGTAGGTGTCACCGTCACAGTGAAGCTGGCAATCTTGCCGGTACGCACCGAGGCGCTGCTCGGAGACGCTGAGATTGTGAACCCCTGCTGCGCGGCAGCAATGTTCTGGGTGATGCCTGCGGAGGTGCTCCCGGTGAAATTGGAATCACCGTTGTATTGTGCCGTAATTGTGTGCGTTCCGACTGCAAGTGAAGAGGTCGAGAACTTCGCCATACCGCCGCTCAAATTGGCGCTCCCAATTTGAGTTGCACTGTCGAGGAATATTACAGTCCCCGTCGGATTACCGGTGCTGGTGTTCGATGTAACTGTTGCGGTGAACGTGACCGACTGTCCTTGGGTCGAGTTCAGA
>QHZW01000232.1 GCA_003224815.1 Acidobacteriota bacterium
AAGCTGACGTCGCTGTAATTTTCGGAGGCGACGGAACCGTTCATCGCCATCTGTCCGAACTGGTCCAATTGGAAATCCCTGTGCTGGTGGTTCCCTGTGGCAGCGGAAATGATTTCGCGCGCGCATTAAAGATTCGGAGTGTTAAAGATGCTGCGAGAGCGTGGAGTAAGTTCGCTGCTGGCGGTAAGGCCCAAGTAATCGATTTGGGCGTGATCACGCCTAAGGGGCTGAAGGCCTCGGGTCAAAACGGATGTTCTGATGAAACCGTGCCCTTCCCACCCATGCCGTCTCACGCAGTGAGGCGAACGCAGAGCATGGGCAATAACAAAGCCGACCTCTTCTTGGACGCAGGCCGGCGAAGCAAGGAATCCGTCGCAGTTTTGCCACGCGAAGACCTGAGCACCGTTCCCGGGGCGTACTCAACCCCGCAGCCTTCTCGACACTACTTCTGCTGCATCGCCGGGGTCGGCATCGACGCGGAAATCGCTCGCCGGGCCAACGCTCTCCCCAAGTGGATTCGCGCTCGCGGCGGCTATGCACTGAGCGCTCCCGGCCAGTTTCTGCGCTTCGTCCCGTTTCCGATGAGAGTGTCATCAAACGGCGATGATAGCGCCCCTTTTCATCCCACAATTTTGGTCGCGGTCGCAAACGCCCCTGCTTACGGCGGCGGAATGAAAATAGCTCCGCACGCCGATCTCGACGATGGCAAGCTCGATGTTTGTATCGTGCGAGGAATGAACCCTTTCAAGCTCTTTTGTCTTTTCCCCACGGTCTATTTCGGACGCCATCTCGGCTTCGAAGAGGTCGAGTACGGACAGACTGAATGCCTCCGCATTGAAACCGAGCTCCCACTGGACGTTTATGCGGATGGTGAATATGTGTGCAAGACTCCTGTCGGATTCAACGTTGTTCGGGGTGCGCTCAACGTCTTAACGCCGTAATAACAAAGCCCTTCGGTGCTACACTCAACGTTTATGGCTGACAATGGACGTACGCGAATCTGGCTTTGGGTCCTCATTGGAGGAGGCGCATTCTGCCTCTTTGTGTTTGCCGTTTTCACGCTGGTCCTGCTGGCTATGCGCGGGGATCACCAGGCCGGCCTGCATGCGTTCGGCGACAAAATCGGTGTCGTGGACCTCGACGGCGTCATTCTCGATCCGAACCAGACAGTGGAAGACCTGCGTAAGTTTGAGGACGAGGATTCCATCAAAGCCATCATTATTCACGTAAATTCGCCCGGGGGCGGAGTGGCGGCCTCCGAAGAGATTTACCGTGAAGTGAAACGCATTCACGATAAGAAATCCAAGCCCATCGTTTCTTCGATTCAGACAGTCGGCGCCAGTGGCGCGTATTACGTTTCATCCGCGACGAACAAAATATATGCCGACAGTGGCAGCGTGGTGGGCTCAATCGGCGTAATTGCCGAGTGGGTCAACTATGGCGAACTTATGCGCTGGGCAAAATTGAAACCCGAGGTCCTCAAGGTCGGACAATTCAAAGACACGGGCGACCCTACCCGGGAGCTTACCCCGGCCGAGCGGCAATACATGCAAGGCCTGATCGACAACATGTATGGGCAGTTCGTGCAGGCGGTGGCAGACGGGCGGCACGCTAAAGTTGAGGATATCAAGGGCATTGCCGATGGACGCGTCTGGACAGGCGAGCAGGCCCTCGGCATGCACCTTGTAGATCAGATTGCCGATTTCCGGACGGCTCTTCTCGAAACAGCCAAGTCAGTCGGAATCAGCGGCGAACCCTCGGTGGTGCGTCCTGAAAGGCCGCACCGATCTCTCATTGATCTTATTTTCGGGGACGCTACACCGTGGCTTCCCACCAAAGAGAAGCTGCTGGATCAGCAGATTGGGTTCTATTATCTCTGGAAATAAACGATCCCCGAGGCTGAGGGCACTGGGGCAATTCCTTCAGCTCTAAACTGCCACTTGCCAACAACCCCTGAAATTTGAGAAGGTTATGCGAGTGGTTTCCAGGGTGTCCAGGTGTTCTGCCGTGACCGGCAGAGGCTTTCGCAAAGTCCTCCATCTTAAAAAAACAAGGGGAGCAGCAGCGTATGACTAAAGCCGATCTGATCGATGAGATTTCCCGTCTGGCGGAAGTAACCCGCAAAGACAGTGAAGTGATCGTCGAGACCATCTTCGATAGCATCGTGCGTTCTCTGCGCGCGGGCGACAAGATTGAGATTCGCGGATTCGGCAGCTTCCGTACGCGCCAACGCAAGCCCCGCATCGGCCGCAACCCCAAAACTGGAGATCGCGTAGAAGTTCCGGCGAAGAAGATTCCTTTTTTCAAGCCCAGCAAAGAGTTGAAGGACCTGGTCAACGGCGAAACTGAGCAGGCAGCACCCGCTCAGGCCGCTCCCCCGATGCAATAGCTCAGATTCTGCTGCAGATGTTTTCCCGAAAGATCCGTGTCGAGTACGAGCAAAACGGCGAGCGGCATCCCTGCCCCCTGAAGTGGCTCGATTCTTTCTCGATGCGCAGCTTCACCAATGCCAGCGTCTTTGATGACACGCTGCCAGTCAGCGACGGCGTCATCGAAGTCGGCGAGCGAGTTCCGCTGGATCAGCTGAAAGAAGCCATGGAGGACTGGTTTCGAAGAAAGGGCTATCTGGGGAAGGACTCTGCCCTGAAGGTCGATGAGTGAAGTTGGGACTTATCGATAGTTACAAGACTGTCGTCAGCTGATTCATCTGCGGGTAAAAGGGCTGATCCTAAAAAGCCCACTTCGGTTATCAGGACCAACCAACGTCAGGGAGTATTCCCCATTCTTTGAGCAACCATTCCGGTACATAGCAACGATGACTGTTGCGCTCACACCAAATTCGCAGTTGACCCGAACCCACGTAGGTTTCCGTCGTGAGCCCCAATCGGAGAACCACCGTTTCGAACTCGGTGGCGACTGCTGGAGGAATTGCCTGCGACTTTCCCCAATTCGGATTTCCTCTTCGTTTATGAATCATGCATGGCCATACAACATAATCATACGCTGCTCATTGAGCATCATGAGTGGAGTCGAGAACAGGCGCAGGAGCGGTAGTCTCCCGGTGGCATTCGTAAGCGCTGCTTTCGCAGAGCGCGCCTCAATCCGGTTTGGCCTGGCTCTGTTTCCTGTTCTCGCTCATCGAACCGGACAGGCGCATCTCGCGCATCCGGCTCTCGGAGAAAGTTTCACGATTTCGCCCACGGAAGGCTGCTTGTCCGAGTAGTAAGTTCGACAAGGCCCAGCACCTGATGCAGGGTAGTGATGGAAAACTGCTTGCTTGCCTGCCCTCGCAGCTTGTGCTTGGCGCACAGCCACTGTCGCAGCCTCTTGCGAGCATGTCGTTCGACAGCTCGATAAGCGGGACTGACTGGTCCCAAACAGAAATAGTTAGCCCACCCGATCATGATTCGATTGAGTGTCGTGATTACTGTTTCTTGGGCCAGCAGGGTCCTGTTCCGTCCGGTTTCCTGGCTGATCGCCTCACAGACGCGTTGCACCCGTTTCTTCGACGGAGTGCTGCCTAGATAGGCTCGTCCCGTCTTTGGCGAGTAGCATCGCCCGAACGTGTACCCTAAGAAGTCGAACTTTTCTTCCGGCAGCTTGCAGACCCGCGTCTTCGTCTCGTTCACCGTTAACTTCAGCTTCGTCATCATGCCCCGCATCGTGACTAAAGCATCTGCGGCTTTGTCGCGACAGCAGATCACGAGGTCATCGGCATAATTAACGATGTACGCTCTCAGACGCCTCTCGTGCCCCAATTTCTTCCAGCCAAGCACGAACCGACGCATGTACAGATTACTCAGCAACGGACTGATCGGAGATCCTTGCGGACTCCCTCGACCTTCGTCCCGATTACGCGTGCTTCGACGCTTGTTTCCACGCTCGTCCGTTTCTTCGACTGGAGCTTCCAGCCACATCTTGATCAGATGAAGCATCGCTCCGTCTACGACGCGACGAGCTACCGATTTTAGAAGCTCGGAATGCGGAAGAGTATCGAAGTAGGAACTGAGATCTGCGTCTACAATTTCTCCATGGCCAGTGTTGATCAGCTTATGGACGTGTCTTACAGCATCCAGTGCGCTGCGGTCTCGCCGATAGGCGTACTGCTCTAGCGGTAGATCGGCCTCGAAGATTGGTTCGAGAACCAGAACTGCTGCCATTTCCGCTGTCCGATCCCGGATAGCGGGCACTCCTAAAGGCCGCTGTTTCCCGTCCGGCTTCGGTATATAGACTCGCCGCACAGGAAGTGGTTGATAGGTTCGGTTCTTCAGCTCTTGCGCCAGTTCGTCCAGCCAGCGCTCTTCTCCGTACGTCTCGATGTCCTCGAACGTCTGATTGTCCACTCCTGCCGCTCCGCCATTGGCTTTGCAGCACGCGTAGGCGAATGCCAGAACGTCCTTGCGGTACACCTTGTCGTACAAGGCGTAAAAACGGAAGCTGGGCGATTCCTTCGCTTTGTCGTGCAACGCCGTCTGCAATTTCTGAACGCTTGCTGGGGTTGTTAGGTTCGACACCAATCCCTCCGCCTTCGTTGCTTCTTGCGTTTCCTTTCAACTGAGGCCCCTTCCCTCCACCGGCATTACCCGGCTTCATCAGTACTACGGGCCTCTCCGTCACCCCATACGGCCCGGCCTGTCTCTCACGAGATGCCGGTTGATCGCATCCGCGATCACCGCTGGGGCTTCCCGTGTTGCTACTGGTCAACTTTGCCTGCTTGCCGTCGCCATTACCCCGGCAGGTCTGATGGAACTCGTTCGCTCGTACTGTCCCATCAACGGCGGCCCGCCCACAAAACACGGGGGGAAGGCTCCTGCGTTAATCGTTTCGAGGCCTGCTCAGCGTTCACTTCACGTTACGGCTTGCATGCGCGCCAAGTCGCCTAAGCGACCCTCTACACCGGAGGCTCCGACGGCTTCGTTTCCTCCACCGCCGCTCCGATTGCTTCCGGGTGGAGCGAACCCAGTTCCCGGGCGGGACTTTCACCCGCAGTCGACCAGCGCCTTTTCACGGCGCACGTGTTATGGCGATTTATCAACAACTGACGAGCGTCGCCAACTTCGGGATTGCCGACGAACCGCTCCAGGGTCGTCGAGTTCGCCCCAATTTTGTGATGCCGGAGAGTGCCTGGGTACCTCTGATCGTGGATCCCAGAAAAGGCCTGTTTCCAGCAGACGATTTGGGCTTTCATGCGTCTATTTCATGGGGAAATTGCGGTTGGATACTCCTGCCATTCCCCTACTTGCTCCAGGTAGATCACTATGAAGGACGGCGCTCGTATCAATTCTCGTTGGTCGCAAGCAAACATGATGAGGTGTGCGCTGCTGATCGCAGTTGCGTTCAGTGCACCCTTCGGGTATTCGCAGTCAGAGAAGTCCAGAGCAGTCGATGATTACATCAAACGACGGATGCGCGATTTGCACATCCCGGGACTCTCCATGGCGGTAGTGAAGGAAGGGAAGATCATCGCAGCGAAAGGTTATGGCGTGGCGAATTTGGAGACAAATACGCCAGCCACCCCGGGAACCGTTTATAAGACAGCTTCGCTGAGCAAACCATTCATTGCCGCGGCCGTTCTGTTGTTGAAGCAAGAGGGCAAGATCAACTTGGACGATAAGGTCAGCAAGTATCTGGATGGCACGCCCGACACTTGGAAAGAAATAACGGTCCGACATCTGTTGACACATACGTCGGGAATTGTCCGTGATCCATCCGATTATCATCCCTACGACGAACAAGAACCCACTGAGGTCATCAAGGCGGTGTATTCCGTGCCGCTCAGCTTTCAACCGGGTGAGAAGTGGCTGTACTCCAATGTTGGCTACTATGCACTTGCCGAGATTATCACCAAAGCTAGTGGCAAACCGTGGGATCAGTTCATCGCGGAACGGCTATTTGTGCCAGCCCACATGACCTCTACTCGTACAACGACCGTCTCCGAAATCGTTCCCAATCGCGCCACTGGCTACCAGCAGAGAGACAACCGAATGGTGAATGCAGAAAATTGGATTGCGGTCCGTCCGAGCGGCGCATTTCTGTCCACAGTGTTGGACTTGGCCAAGTGGGACGCCTTCTTGTACTCAGATAATGTTCTCAGCGCTGCGAGCCGCAAGATGATGTGGACTCCCGTCACGCTCAATGACAAGAAGTCCGCCGATTACGGATTCGGTTGGTATGTGGATTCACTGCTTGGACGCACGCGCATTCATCATGAGGGTCAGTTTCCCGG
>QHZW01000233.1 GCA_003224815.1 Acidobacteriota bacterium
AATACCCATACCTACCGGACTGGGGGGATCGCCGGCCTTACCATTTAAATAGAGGACGCCCGCCATGGCCTGTGCCAGTAAGTCCTGCCCGGGGCGGGTCACGTACGGACCGTCCTGACCCCAGCCACAACTCGCGCAATAAATCAGCTTGGGATGGAGCTTGGAAAGAGTTTCATATCCCAAACCCAAACGATCCATAACGCCGGGCCGAAAATTCTCGAGCAAAACATCGCTCGACTGAATAATCTTCAGCGCGGCCTCTTTGCCCGACGGATCTTTGAGATTCAACGCGATACTTCGTTTTCCTCGGTTAAACGTGAGGAATGAAACGCTCTCGCCGTTGATGTAGGCGTCCTTCAATGACCAGTTTCGCTGCCAATCTCCGTGGAGCGGTTCGATCTTAATTACGTCCGCTCCCATGTCGGCCAGCATCTGGGTCGCGTTTGGCCCTTGAACAAGTTGACTGAAATCTGCGATGCGCAGTCCTTCTAGAGCTCCACTCAAAACTTTCTCCTCTATTTCACAAAGTAGATTTCACCAGTTCTGCATTGGCGGGCACTGAGCCTTGCAGCTCGCGCACCATCTCTGCCTCTGCATCAAGAATGCGTTGAATCATTGCCAGCCGCTCGCGACCGGGCACAAATTCAAGCTGCCGAATTCCGAACGGATCAACCTCTTCACGGATCAGGCGCAAGTCTTCTGCTGATGGTGGTTCGGTCAGCGGAAGCGGATCCGCAATCAGAAAATCTCCGCCGGTCTGAGCTTGAACTTTATCGAGCGAAACGCCGGGATGAATACTGACGAGGCGGAAGCGATTCTTCTCGGGATCTAATTCGAACACTCCAAGATCGCTGATCAGCCGGACCTTCCCAGGTTGAAGACCTGCCCGCTTGCGTTCTTCATCGGTGAGCAGGCCCCGCGATGCCGTGCAAAACTCGACTGCCTCGGTGAACCGTTCTGGCGAATGTCGCGTTAAATATAGGATGAAATTCTTGTGCAGGTTTGCCACATCTGCCATGCCGCCTTGCCCGGGCAAGCGAAGTGTTTTCCCTTTGCTCGCGATCCACGCATTGTTGGTGCGGCCGTGCACATCAATTTGAGCGACCGTAATCACCTCGTGAGTGATGCGCCCCTGCTGGTAATACCAATGGTACGTTTCATCGCCTCCCCAACAGACCTTCGCGCTGCCGAATTCGAGCGGCTCGGCCAAAATGAGGGACATCGGGTGAAAGTCGATATCGATGAAGCCCCCATTCAGGGCAATGATCGTCAACCCGGGCGAATGAGTCTTCTTCGCAAGCAGGTAGGAGACCATCGCGAGAGGAGATACGGATCCTACCGAGCAAATACTGGAATTGTCGTATTCACGAGATAAGCAGACGGCCATCAGTTCATCTATCGTCCATGAGGAGCTGGGAGGATTAACTGGGTATCGTGAGAGAAGATCGGGGCTGAGATCTGAGGTGTGTGTGTGCGCGCAAGCCGAGAGGAACGTCCGTCGGGGTGCATCCGGTGCAGGTTTCAAATCATTTGCTTCAGGTTGCACCAGTTCGACAGGCGGAGTGGCAGCTTTGCTCTTCGAACGGCGCTGTTGAGTTTCGACGTAATTCAAAAGCTCCTGATAATCCGTCGTGTAATAAGGAAGGCACGAAGTCGGATACGCTCCCCAAGGAACTTCGGCGACAGCGGTAACAAATTCTTTGGGCAAGAGAAACGCTCGGGGCGCGCCAAGCACGCCGGACTCTACGACTTCCTCTACGGTTACCAGGACTCTTTTGGCTGCGCCCAATAGGCTGGGATCAAAGCCGCGAGATCCTTGGATTTCAACATTGCCAGAACGGTCCGCGCGCTGCGCGTGCGGCAACAATAGGTCGACATCAAGCCGGCGAGCCTGTCCCAACGGTTCGCCAGAAAAAGCCGAGGGATTCTGCTTCCAGAAGGTTCCCGTTTTCATCAAATCCGAGCCGGCGGGAATCTGAAACGGCATTTCCGGCAGATTGAAATGCGCGGCGTGGAGGGCTTGCGCCATGGCCAAAGCAGTCCATTCTTCAATTTCAACCTTCTTGTTTTCGAGGGCGTCGCGGAATCTGGGCGCAAGCCCGAAAATATCCAAGCTCGAAAAGCAAAATATCAGCTTGCGGACAGCGTTGGCCTCAAGGAATAGTTCGAGCGGTAAGCCGCCGCCCCAGCTGATGAACACAAAATCTTTTTTCCCGTTTGCCAGAACCCGCTTGATAAGCGCAATCGGCAGACGAGACAGATGCACTCCTCCGACGCCCAGGCGGACACCGTCTGGAACAATCTCAGCCAACTCATCCAAATTTATGATATCGGCCATTGGGGAAACCTTGTGCGGGGGATTTTCATTCTGGTAGGACTGAACAAGAGATGCCGCCATCAATGGAGATACACTGCCCCGTGACCCAAGAGCTTTCATCGCATGCAAGAAATAAAGCGCCCCAGGCAACATCGATCGGCTGACCAATTCTGCCTAACGGGTGCATTCGCTCCCAGGCGCGGCGTAATTCGCCGGGATTGGGAACGCGTTCTAGGACCTTCACATTCATCGGAGTCTCAACGGTTCCGGGGGCAATGCAGTTCACCCGAATTCCGTCTTTCGCGTACTCTCGCGCCATCTGTCGCGTCATGCTGATGATTCCTCCCTTGCTAGCCGCGTAATGCGGGTAGCCGGGGAACCCAAATAATCCCTGAATTGAAGTGATATTTACAATTGAACCGTGCTTAGCGGCCATCATTCCGGGCAAGACGTGCTTTGCACATAGAAACATGCTGGTCAAATTGACGGTTAGGATTCGGTTCCAGTCAGCTAAGTCGAGAAGGTGTGCCGGGGATTCGTGGGCTATGCCCGCAACATTCGCAAGCACATCAACAGGTTGTCCAAATTCCTGTTGCGCGGCAGCAACCGCGTTCTTAACTTCAGCCTCAACGCTCACATCCGTACTCCGGAAGATGCACTGCGCTCCTGTCGCTCGAATTTCTTCTGCCGTGGCGTCTCCAGCTTGAGTATTGATATCGGCCGCCATCACTTTCGCCCCTTGGTCGGCGAACAGCAATGCAATACCCTTTCCAATCCCCATCGCGGCGCCAGTTACGAGCGCAACGCGACCTTTCAGACGCACAATTTCACCTCGCTTGGACAGCTAAAGAGAGAAAAACTATCACACAATGTGATCGTTGTTCAACGAACGATCCAAAAGGGCGTGATGATAGTTGAAGCAGCGAATTCGATGATTGACAGAGGAGCGGTCGCCGAGTATATACAACTCTTTCGTCGGGACGCAGAACCGTAATGATTCCACTCGCAATTCTATTTATCGCATCCTCGGGCGCTGCCACACTGGCATTGGGCGCAGGTGTACTCAACGGAAGTTTCGCTACACCGACGCGATTCATGAATCGCTGGAAGTGGGAAAACGTGTGGGCGCTTTGGGCGGTGGTAGCGATGCTCATCCTTCCATGGACAGTTGCTCTTATTACGGTTCCGCACTTGTTTGCGACGTACCAAGGCGAGGAAGTACGGCATGCACTTTTGCTTGTGATCGCGTTCGGCGCCGGTTACGGAATCGCCGCCATTTGCTTCGGGTTGGGAGTTGAGGCAATCGGTATCGCCCTGAACTTCGCAATCGCGCTGGGAACCGCAACGGCTGTGGGCTCGGCGATTCCCCTCATCTGGCTCCATTCGGAATCAGTTTTCACGCGGCAAGGATTTGTAATTGAAGCTGGTATAGCCCTCGTGATCGTCGGCATTGTCCTATGCGGAGTTGCAGGGCGCTCCAAAGAGCGGGATCAAGCGAAACAAGTGAGTGAGACAAAAGGCCCGCGTTCTTCCAGTTTCGCAAAGGGGCTCATTCTGGCCATAGTTGCCGGAGCCGGATCTGCGTTCCAAAACTTTGGGCTCGCGTTTGGCGTCCCGCTTCTTCGCCGTGCCGCGAACCTGGGCACTGCGCAGGCTTACCAATCCAGCGTGATTTGGGCGCCCCTGCTCACGGCAACGTTAGTTCCGTACCTGATTTTCTGTGCGCGGCTCTGGAAAAGAAATCACAGTTGGAATCTCTTCTTCGCGCCGAAAACCGCAAGGTATTGGTTGTTTGGTCTTCTAATGGGCGGACTGTGGTTCTCTAGCCTTGTGGTCTATGGGGCAGCAGCGTCGCGCATGGCAGACCTCGGCCCAGTTCTGGGATGGCCGCTCTTCATGTCGGCAATCATTCTCACATCTAATGTGTGGGGGCTCGCTGTTGGCGAATGGAAAGGCGCGGGCCGCGCATCCCTTATTACGATGTTTGCCGGCCTTGGTGGTCTCATTCTGGGTTTTTGTACTTTGGCTTGGTCTTCGCGTCTGGCATAGCTTTACGGGTATTCAATATGAAAACCGATTTACAGCATCAACACAGTTCTCGGAAACAGGGGCCGATCGAGATCGTCGCCGACTATGGAGACTTGTGTGGCGAAGGGCCCTTATGGGACGACCAAAAACAGATCCTCTACTGGACGGACATAGACGGGAAAAAGTTCTACCGATATTTCTGGAAGGAGCGCCGGCATGAGCTCGTGCACGATGGCTTTCAAGTCAACGGATCGACCATGCAGGAAAGCGGTGGTTTTGTGGTGACCAACAGCTCAGGAATCTGGCTATGGGATCCGCAAACAAAACCAACACTGCTGGCCTCAGAAGCAGAGGGTAAAGATTGTGTGATGAATGACTGCATTGCCGATCCCGAGGGACGCGTTTACTCCGGTTCGTACCACTACAATCCGAATGGCATTGCTAAACCGAGCTTTCTTTTTCGGATCGACACCGATGGTTCAGTTCATGTTGTGGACGATGGCGTCCAGTTTTCAAACGGATTAGCATTCTCAATCGATTCCAGCACGCTGTATTTCTCAGATACAGTTGCGCGCTGTATCTATGCCTACAATTGGCACCAGGAAACTGGGAATCTAACGAACCGGCGCGTTTTCGTTCCAGTTCCCCGTGAAGAAGGCTTTCCGGACGGATTGACCGTCGATGCGGAAGGGTTTCTCTGGTGCGCACAGTGGTTTGGTGCGCGCATCACGCGGTACGACCCCGACGGAAAAGTGGAACGTGTCGTGACAGTGCCAGCCACGCAGACTTCCTCCCTGGCTTTCGGCGGACCGGATTTAGACACAATCTTCGTCACCTCAGCTTCCTTGAGCAATATGCTGGCGGAGGCTCCGTCCGGCTATGATCCGGACAAAGTTTTTGTCGGGGGACGGTTATATCAAATGAAATCCGACGTCCAAGGAAGAAAAGAATATCGCTCGCGAATTCGGATCGGTGCCCAATCCTAAACGGTAATAAACAAATTCCCTCCTCCTCGGGGACAGATCGCCGTGCAAAGTTGTCTAGGTCTCTCTTAAAAGAGAGTAATCAACACCGTGGCTCCAAGCTTAGGAAAAAATTATCTGGAGCGAGTCGTTTGTGGGGAATTAAAAGCTCCGGTAACCGTCGTAATGTTGGCGAATAAAATACGAACAAGAAGTGGTATTCTTTGATAGAAGTCAGGTGCGGGCTGGGCACGCCGTCTGCAACTGGCGGGAGGGAGTAATGGCCGTCGGCAAGGTTCTGCAATTTCCAATGCGAAATCCCAATCTCTTTTCGCGAGAGATTAATGACCAGGTACTCAGCCACAGCGAATTCAATCGGGTTCTCAACGCGGCCATTCGCGCGCTTCCACATGTTGAGAACTCCCACTGCCGCGAAGAATTAAAGCGAGCGCTCTGTGATCTCCTACTGGGCGAAATCGCATAGCCTAAGGTCGCGGCGATCCGACCTTAGAGCAAGTTCACCTGGAACAAAGAATGAGGAATCGTGGGTCCCGAATCGCAGTGATTACTTCACAGGCCTGAGATTGAATTGTGCAAGAAACTGGAAGATTGCAGCGTATGCTTTACGATTTTCTTTGTCGCTGAATTGCCCGTGGCCGGCACCTTGGATCGTAAACAGTTGGTTGGGAACTCCGGACTTGTCGAGCGCCTGCTGCAATCGCACGGCGTGACTGTAGGGAACTACGTCATCGGCATCGCCGTGAATGGTGATGATCGGAGGCTTTTCTTTGCGCACGTAAGAGATCGGCGTGGAGCGGCGTGCGACATCTTCTTTCTGAGGCGAACTGCCGAGCCATTCGAGCGCGTAATTCTTGAGGTTGTCACCTTGGAGCAGATCGCCAACCTCGCTTACGCCATACCAGTTCACGATGGCAGCAACGCGCGGTTCGGCTTCTCCTTTATCTCCGGGGCAATTGGCGTCGAGGCCGTCGCTCTCCTTTAGCATTCCTGTCGTTAGCGCGAGATGACCTCCGGCGGAGTGGCCAGTTACGACGAGCCGATTGGGATCAATGTGGTATTCCTTGGCATTTCGAACGATCCAGCGTAAAGCGCAGCGGCAGTCTTCGACTGCGGCGGGAGCTTTCGAGGCGCTCGCCATCCGATACTCAACGTTCACTGCTGCCCATCCCATGTTCAGGTAGGGAAGTGTTTCGAGCACCGCACCGGCCTTATCGCCGAAAATCCATCCGCCGCCGTGAATATAAATTACGGCAGGAACGTCCGCCGTCGCGTTGTGCGGATAGATCACGTCCAGTTTGTTCTCGTGGCCGTTCTCGGTTCCGTACACCACGTCGGTTTTTATCCAATACTTATTGCCCGCGTCTTCTGTGAAGTAGGTGGCGTCTTGCCCGAACACTGGGACGAGAAAGAATATGACGAACAGAACTGCCCGGCTTATTTTCATTTTGTTTTCGCAGATACTGCGCTAAGGCTCGAATCGCTCCCATAAATTGCTGAGCCTCGCAGGATCCGATACCCACTGGACTGACTCGGGATCACGACGGAAGAGTTCATAGATCGGCACACTGGAGGAAAGTGAGAGTTCCGGATATTCGCGCGCTCGCCTGCTCTGCAGTTTTGAAGGCAAATAGCTGGGGTTCGAGGCCCAACTGATCTCTCCTTCTTCTGTTATTAGCGGAAACCATGCGAGCCCGTGATGGGCACGCATCTGTGTGTAATCGAACCCATATTGGCGGTCGCACCAGGCACCGAAGATGAGCTTTGAATGGCGATCGGCATTTACGACGTAGTGTGCCCAGCCAGGCGGCATCACGACTCGCTCTCCCCGGCCAGCATCGATTGCAATGCAGCGTCCAGGATCGTCTCCTGACTTTTCCTGGCCGTAGATAATTGCGTGGCCTTCCCAGATTTCGAAAATTTCAGGTGTTGACCATCCGCAGTGAGGAGAGATTGCGTGAATGTGGCCCTGACTACGAACAGGTTCATCGCCAAGCCGGCCACTCGCGTACATCACAATGCCGAAGAGCAACATCCTGCGCTTGAGTTCTTTGAGGTCTTCGCTTCGGCCAACATCCATGGCAATGCTGTAAACAGGATCTGGACCTGACGAGTTCGGATTACGGAGACTGGGGCGGATGGCACTCAGCGAGCGGTATTCGGGCTGTGGCCCGAATACACCGAGGCCATAACGGAAGGCCATTGTGTCTTTCAGAAATTCAATGTCCAGGCCCGGATGAAATTGTTCAGGAGGTTGCGCCACTTGTGGCATGCGGAAACTCATTCGCTACTCCGCACCAGCGTGGGATTGCCGTTCACGTTTAAAAAACGCGCGCCAAAGCCGTTTTTGCGAATGGATTCGTAATCATGCCCGGCGTCGCTGGGCCAGCAAGCCACAAATCGAAGTGGAAACTTGCCCACGTTAGCCACTCGGTGCGCGGTATTCGGAGGAATAAAATGCAAGCTCCCACCGGACATCGATTCCATGCGCGTCTCGCCACGCTCATCCATCAGGATGAGCGCACCCTGGCCGTCAACGGTTCCGTAGTATTCGGTGCGATTGCGCTTCAGGTGAAAGTGCCCGTGCGTCATGAAGTATTCGGAGCCGACCTGACCCGGTTCGACTACCGTGGTCCCCCAGAACTGAGCACCTTCCGTTCCTTCGGGGACTGGACACCACGCCTGCACGCGATAAACGGCCGTCTTGCGCATCCGGAAGCAGAGCGCCTTTGGTCCAATCCATTTGCATGATCATGAGAATTGCGGACGTTCTCACGCCCGCATTGTCGCGATTAGAAAATCAGCTTAAGCGAGAATTGCACCTGGCGCGCTGTGCCATTGCCGATTGCGCCTCCAGCCACATCAGCAATGGTTTGACTGCTGCGGCCAAAATTAGGATTTGGGATGCATGTACCTGAGGTTGCCGTGTAGGTAATGGAAGAGCAAATTCCGCCATCAGGATTCGTGAAATTGGGATGGTTCAGAATGTTGAAGAAATCGCCGCGGAACTGAAGATGCACTCGTTCTGTCACCGGAAAATTCTTCATTGCAGACATGTCCCATTGGAAGAAACTGGGGGCGCGGAGCGCATTTCGTCCGACACTTCCAACATCATGGCCCCAAACACCCGTGAAATTGGGTGCGAGCTGAAATGCAGCCGGATTGTAGCTAGTATCTGGCCAACTGTGGTGCGAAAGCCAGAGAGGCTGACCGGGCACATAATCGGGGCGCATCGGGTTTCCGAAGAAGCCGCTAACGACTTGAATGTTCTCCGGAAGGCCCGATCGAGTTTGGAGAATACTGGATGCTTGCCATCCGCCCAATATTCCTCGAACTACGGAATTCGAGCCCTTCAGCTCCAAGAGACTGTACACAGCGCTAGCCGTAAAGTTGTGACGCACGTCCCAATCTCCACTGCCCCTATCGAGGTTAGGATTGAACGGATTCGACCAACCGCTAAAAACATTAACGAGATCGTCGATCTCGTGTGACCACGTGTAGTTACCTTCGAGATTCAGACGACCGACGTTGCGCCGCACCTGTACTTGAAGCGCGTTGTAGTTGGACGAAAGCGTGTCTGCATCCAGGTTTTCGTTCGCAAACCCCGAGTGGGGCCTAGCCGGAAAATTCGTGTTGGGGTTACTAGGGTTGAGATTTATTGCGGCAAAGGAGATACCAGCCTGCATGTGCTGAGTCTTGTTTCCCGTATAGTTCACGGTCAATACGGTGCTCGGTGCCACTTCCTGCTGGATACCGAATAGCCAGTTCGTTGAATACGGATCCTTTGGGTTTCGCGGAAAACTGCTGACGTTTTGCGTGCCCGCGATTAACGGTGGATTAGGGGAGGGATAGGCAATAGAGAAGGGTGGGGTCGCAAAGATTGCGTCGAACACAGTTACGTTGTAGCTCGCAAGTGCGGGTATGTTGCTTGTCAGTCCAAAACCGAACTGCATTGGCATGTAGAACAAGCCGCCGTATCCGTGGATAACCGTTTTCCCCCTTCCAAATGGGTCATAAGCGAATCCCACGCGAGGGGCGAAATCCGTTTTTGGAGCATTGTACGGCGCCTGAGTAGCCGGAAGGAAGGACTGGGTCGCAATGTCGAAATTCTGTATTCGGTTCTGTCCCTCGCGCCATACGGTGTTGAAGTCATAGCGGAGGCCAAGATTTACTGTGAGCTTTCGCGTCACCCTCCAATCATCCTGAGCGTAGAAGTCCCAATTAGAATTTCTAATGCCCACAAAACCGGGGAATCCAATTTTGCCCAGAACGAACGGATTATCGTTTTCCAAGTCGGAGAAATTTCCAAAACTGTCAGTGGCGAGTTAGTAGGTCTGCAGCGGGCGCAACCATTCGTTCAACCGGTTGACGCGTGTCTGCGTCCCGAACTTCAGTTGGTGGGCCCCCGTCACCTTGGTTACAGTATCGGCCACTTCAAAGACGGAGAAGGGAGTGATCTGGTTAAACGTGTTCGGTCCTGGTAGCGAGCCTAGATTTGTGAAGAACCCGGCAAAACCCGTAAGTGGCTTTGGTGTGTTGGAATTGGTATCCGAGTAGAAGCGATTAAGGCCAATGCTGAATTCGTTGAGCAGAGTGGAAGTGAACGTGTGAGTTTCGTCGATCTTCCCGAGTTGCGTCCTTAAATACTGGGGTGACACTTGTCCCTGATTCAGGCCCAAGGTGTCCGTGGTGAGTGAGTCATTGATATTGTAGCGACCGAATAAACGATCTTTATCGGAAATGTTGTAATCAAGACGCACGGAGCCGGTGTCTTCGCGAACGATGTCGGGGAGCACTGCGGGATTGTAAACAAGTTGCGCGCCCCCACCGGATGGTTGGCCGGTGTTTGGATCTATTTCATCGGTACCCGGAACCGCGCACGAAGCAGGTGCTGGAATCGAAGTGCACCCGGCCGGCAAGGGTGCCAGTTGCACCAGCACGGGCTGCATTGCCGGCACGAATTTTGATCTCACTAGCGCGCTTACGGTTTGGTTCAGGGGAGCGATGTTCGTGACATGGGTGCGGTCTCCCTCATAATTCACGAAGAAGAACAATTTATTTTTGATAATTGGGCCACCCAGATTTGCGCCGAACTGATTGAGTCGCAGCGGCTGTTTCGGCACAGCGGGCGTGTTTTCAAAGTAATCCTTTGCGTCCAGCGCATCGTTTCGGAAGAATTCGTACACTGAGCCGTGATAGGTATTGGTTCCGGACTTAGTGATCACGTTCATCTGCGGACCAAGTGAAAACCCATTTTCAGCGTTGTATCCACTATTGCTGTAATCAATTTCCTGAATGCTATCGAGGCTGGCCCTTGTTACCCGCGCGCCTTCCTGCCCTTCAGTA
>QHZW01000234.1 GCA_003224815.1 Acidobacteriota bacterium
TGAATTACCAGTAGATCTTGAGCGCCAATTGGAGATTCCTCGGGTTATAGGCGTCCGTAATTGTTCCGAAGCCAGAGTCAGGATTTGGATCAAACCCTGTATTCGGAAGGGCCAGGTTTACATGGTTGAACGCGTTGAACATTTCCACGCGGAACTGTGCACGGACCGGTTCCCTCAGGTCAAACCACTTCTCGATGGCCAGATCTGTGCCGTTATATCCAGGACCCCGGAGATTGGAAAAATAGCGTGGCGCGTTGCCGAAGCTGCCCGCCGCTGGCGTCCCAAATGCGCTCGGATTGAACCACTGCTGGAAGCCTTTTTTAGTGACACTGTTTGGGTTGCCAATCACATCCACGTGTTGATTGCCGCCAAAAGTAAGGCTCGGATCAGAATTAGAGACGATGGCAAGTGGCACGCCCTCTTTGAATGTGCTGATTCCCGAAACCTGCCAGCCGCCAAGCAATGCATCCACAGGTTTGTTGAAGCTTGAGCCAAACTTCTTTCCTCTTCCGACCGGGAGGGGGTAGATATAGCTCAGAACTACACTATGTGGAATATCGTTGGAGTCCACGGATCTCTCTGCGGCCAGGTCGTAGTAGTTACGAATGACGGCTGGAGTCAAGAGTGCCCAGTCCTCGGGACCCGATACGTTGCTGAGGAACTTGGCGAAGGTGTAGGTGGCCATCACGGTAAGACCATTGCTGACGCGGTGAGTGTACCTGGTCTGGAGCGCGTTGTAGCTGGAGGATCCAACTGGCGCAAATGAAGAACCAACACCATCGCAATATTGTGGCATCGGCAGTAAGAGTTGGAATGCTGGAACATTTGGCTGGTCCAGACTGCAGGGGCTACCGGCAAAAGCAGCAGACTGGCTGGCGAAGGGATTGCTAACCGGATTGAGGAGCGCCGCCGTGCCTAAAGAGAGATACTTCGGGTTAAGCTGATTCAGATTCACTCCATTTCCAGTCACCATTTTGACGCCGTGGTTGCCAAGGTACGAAACTTCAACCGCATCCCGGCGCGTCGGCGAGTATTGGAAGCCGAACATCCATTGTTCAACGTAGGGAGAAGCCCTTTGGTATACGACTGAGCCAGTACTCTGCCCGAGGCTCGTGAGCCCCTGAAGGGAATTTCCCGTGATCGGCCGAATGCCCTGCGAAAAGGCGGCGTTCAAAGTCTGAGCTGGACTTAGACCGTTGTCCAAAGAAGAAATGAAGGGCGTTACCGATGTGTATCCTTCGTTGCTGGGGGTTCCTAAGACGCTGGTCGGAAAGAACACACCGAATCCACCTCGGGCGACAAGATTCTTGGCGACCAGATAGGAAAACCCAACCCGCGGAGCAAAATTCGTGTAACTGTTCCTGTAAAGCCCTCTGTGCCCTTTGCTGGCATACACGAGTGCACCGCGATACGTCGCTCCGTTGTTGACGAGGGCGGTGATCGGATTCACCACCGTGGGATCAAAATATACCATCCGATTGTCCTTCTCCGTGGGTGCGCCTTGCATATCCCAACGCAGGCCAAGATTGAGCGTAAGTTTAGAGGTCGCCTTCCAATCGTCCTGCAGGTAAAGGCCGTGGTAAATTTTTTGGTTATGGGGCAAGGTGTTAATGCCGGTTGCGCCGTCTGCAGCAGTTCCTAGGAGGAATGATGCGAAAGAATTGCCCGTTCCATCCGTTGGGTGAAGAGGATCAGGGCCCGATGTAAAGGCTGGGTTGAAGCTGAAAAATGTTGAAGCCAGCCCTCCGCCACTGAGCTGAGTGAGCACACCCATATACCCGAAGGATAGGGTGTGGGCTCCACGTACTTTGGTCACTTCCCCGCTGAGGGTGCCGACGTTATTGAAAAAGAAACGTTGCTGAGATCGCCCCAGGTGCGCGTAGTCTGAAACCTGGATGTCCGGAAAGAACGGTGAGTTCGCGTCGAGCGCCGCTGGCAATCCCAGTGTCGACGGCTGAAATGGAAAGCCTTGACCCACATTGCCTTCGATCCACCGGTTGAATCCTAAATTCACACTTACTCCCAAAGTCGAGCTGAACGCGCGCGTGTGGCCAAGAGCCGCACTATATCGATTATTCGGGTTCGACTGTCCAGGGCCGGCTGGGTTCTTGGATCCGTAAATCGCTCCTTCGGTCTGCTTGGTTTCCCATTTTCGGGAAAACCTTCCGTAGAGCCGGGCGGAATCCGACAGGTTATGGTCAATGCGAACGTTAAACTCGTTCGAGGTAGTCGGAATCGATCCCGTTGCGACGAAGTTGTTGAAAAGACCGGTATTGGTTGGGGCCGGATAGAAGCCCAGTATGTGTTGGGAAACCGGATCTATCATATTAACGAGATTATTGCCTGCAATAGGGTCGCGGATGAAGACCGTGTCGCCAACTGCATTATTGGCAGTGGCGCAAGTTGCCGTGGTCGAATAAGACTGAGGATTGTAGACTTGACCTGCCAAGATCGGACGACAGAGCGCGTCTGTTCCAATACCCGATCCGAGCAACGCAGACATATCCCCAGTCCGGAATGCGGCGGTAGGCATCGTTTCCGTGGTGGTTGCAGGCTCAAGCAGGCGCAGTCCTTCATATTGGGCGAAGAAAAAAGTCCGCTCCCGTTGTTCATAAATTCCCGGAATGTATACGGGCCCACCAGCGGTTATGCCAAACTGGTTTCTGTGGAGGGCCGTCTTTGGAAGTCCGTTGAGCTTATTGAAAAAGAAGTTGGCGTCCAGCGCATCATTCCGTAAGAACTCATAAACGTCACCGTGGAATCCACTGGCGCCGCTCTTCGTAATGACGTTGATGACGTTGCCAGTACTCCAGCCGTACTGCGCGGTGAAGGAGTTGGTCTGAACCTTGAATTCTTGCACGTTATCAACCGAGGGCACGTAGATCACCCCTCCCCAGCCCATCGCTGTGTCCCAAGACCCATCCAGCAAGTAACTGGTCGAACCGAAGAACTGTCCGCCGAAGTTTATGAAGGAGATATCCTGGTCGGCCGACATTTGAAAGTTTCCGCCACCCACATTCAGAGTGTTAACGGAAGAGTCAAGTAAAGCCAGGCCAATGACGTTGCGCAGGTTGAGGGGCAACTCAACTATTTGTTTTCCCGAAATTTCAGAGGCAAGATTAGCGTTGTCAGTAACCAGCAACGGGGCCTCGCCAGAGACAGACACTACCTCTTGGATACTTCCGACTGCAAGGGTGACATTCAGAGAAGCCGCCTGGCCAACTTCGAGGACGATCGTGTTCTGCTGGTAAGTTTTGAATCCTGCGGCTTCAGCCTTCAAATCGTAGGCTCCAGGCTGTAAAAGGCTGAAGGAAAATGTGCCCGAAGAGTCGGTCTTGAAGATTCGTTTAATGCCCCGTTGAGAGCTCGACAACGTGATCGTCGCGTCGGTTACTCGGGCTCCCTGAGAATCCGCGACGATGCCCGCGATGGAAGCGGTAGAAGCCAAATTCTGGGCAAAGCCGCGGGAGGGCCATTGCACCAGAAGCAACACTGCAAGACTGGGAACTAAGACGAAGCGCGTGGCCCGTGAAACGCGAAGGCCTTTACTTGTTGCCATAATAGTGCCCCTCAATTGGGCTGGAGTCCTCACCACGGATCTGCAAAAGTCGTATTTTGTGCGAGCCCGTGGTGCCAAACCGCAAAACCCGATTCGGAAATTTGGACGTGGCCCATTACTGATATATCAATTATGCGTGTGAAGACTAGCCCACCACGTTTAATACTGTCAAGCACTAAATTCGGTTTTTGGCTTGGAGCGGCGGATTGCAGTTCGGTAAATCAAACAGACAGACTGAAAAGGCGGCGTTTGCTCGCGCCACGGTGAGGTCAGTTCCAAAATTTTCCACCCTATACCTAGCCTGCCATTTAGAATCCGAGCAAGGCCACGAGTCTTTGGATTGACATTGCAATTAGAACCGATTCAAAATACTAAAAATGGCGATCTCCAAATCAACCAAGTTTGAGCCGGATTTCCCCTCCTCTCTCTCGGACAAAGCCTATTTGTTGATTCGCGAGCGTATTCTTCGCGGAGAGTTACGTCCTGGGGACGTGCTTTCCGCTCGACGGCTCGCTAAAGAATTCGCTAATCCAGAAGAAGTGCGAGGACAATGCATCGTACGGGAAGCCCTCGAGGCGCAATCAGCCCGCCTTTGCTGCGTCCATGCAACTATGAAGGAACGTTTGGACCTGATGCGAATGGCCAAACACCTTGACACCTTATACGATCGCTTCGGGCGTGACGATGATCCGGAACTGCAGTATGTGGTCCACACCCATCACCTTGAGCTGCATATGCGCATCGCGGAGTATGCCCGGTGCGCAGAGTTAAAAGACGCGATCGAATCGAATCAGGTTCTGATCTACAACTGGTTTTTCGATGTTGCCGTGAAACGCCGTTCACTCCCCACCGGCTTTCACACCCAGCTGCTGCAAGCCGTAACCGGATCGAACCCGCTTATGGCAGATCAAGCAATGCGCCTTCATGTCCAGTATGGAGTCCCAGATACGCTTCAACTGATCGTTCCACAGAGAGCCAATGACTGGCGGCTACGGCGCCACACAATACCTTCAGAAAATCTCAACATTTCGGCGAAATAAAAAATCAGCCGCCACGAGAGTTGCACCCAAGCCATCCGCTTCGACTGAAGAGAATATCGTTGAGAACAAACCGTTAGTTAAATGTTGAATTCTGTAGTTGCGACAGTGGTTGCCCTAGGGGTCTCGAAATTGCGATCAAGTTATTGATCAACCATTTCCATCTTGAGGCACCAGGCGTACTCACACGGTCGATTACTCGCCTGGTAAAGATTCTCCGGGAACGTAACCTTCGTTCCGCGATCTGAGTCGAAGCTCCACGAGAGGGCTGTCTCTCCCCCCAAGAGCGTTATCTCCGAACCAGGCTTTGGTCTGACGGAGGCCAGAGTAATCTGCGTCCCAGGCCATTTGGTTAAGATCGCATAGGTAAATCGCCCATCTTTCGAGCGCGTGTAATAAATGATATTGCCTTCGGACCAGTTAGTTCCTTCGCGAGGACGAGTGGCGAAGATAGCTCCGCCGTTGACTTTCAGCCATGTACCTGCGCCTTTCATTTGCTTGATCGCCTCGGGGTGAAATGCACCCGACGAGCTAGGCCCTACGCCGATCATCAGTCCGCCTCCTTTGGCGACCGTTTCCACCAGGTTCTGGACGATCCATCCCGTCCCTTTGTATCTGCTGGCGTCGGGCTCGTATGAGAAATCAGTACCCAGTGGATAAATACAAAACCAGGGTTTGTCCGATGCGTCCTTTGATCCTGGAACCACACGCTCGGGAGTGTAGTAGTCCCCATAATTCCCGATACCTCGGTTGCGTAGCATCACGTGTGGCTGCAATTCGCGTAATTTCATAATGGTCTCGCGCAGCGCAGGCCAGACCCGCGGTCCAAGACACATGTCCAGACAGAGCATGTCAATTTTCCCGTAGTTTGTCAGCAATTCGCAAAGCTGACTTCGATGTCTCTTCATCATTCGTGCCGCGGTTGCATCCGTGGGATCGGTAACAATCACAGCGTTCGCGCCAAAAGTGCGTCGGGTCCTGGCGAGATCGTCTGGAGTCAACAGCTGTGCCGAGGACGGTACCTGCAGCGGATGCACCACGTAGGGCCGGAAGTCGGCGTCGTACCAATCCGGGTGGGAGAAATACAGATCTATCTTTATATCGCGCCGATGGGCGGCATCGCAGAGTTCTTTCACGATGTCCCTGCGAAAAGGAGTTTCCCTGATGGAGTAAGCGAGGTCGCACGGTTCGATTTCCGGTCCCCCCTGGACGGTCCAGTTCGCGCGGTTCTTGACCTTGGTACGGGTGTCGAACATCGAGAACCCGTCATGATGCTTGCTAGTAAAGGCGAACATTTTCATGCCACTGTCTTGAAAGACATCCATCCACGCGTTCGCGTCGAAAGCCGCGGGGTTCCAGGTCTTGTACAAGCTGTTGTACTTCTGCCGGTCGTCAAAAGACATGTCCAGGAAAGGCCATGACTCCGGACCCCTATGCCAGATGGAATAGATTCCCCAGTGAATGCGCGCACCGAATTTCATGTCTCGGAATGCTTCATGTGCGCTTGCCGGGGCCCATTGATAGCTGGAAATTGGTGAATTCTCGACATATGGGTCACGCTGCAGCTCCTTTTCCGGAAATCCGCGAGTTGGCTTTGACCATTGCGCCAGACCCGGGTGGGCAGCTGCGGCTAGAGCCGCTGTAGTTGTCCCCACAAACTCTCTTCGATTCATGTACCCTCTCTGATGAATGAGCAGCCTCAGGCAGGCTGACTCGGTTTGCCATCACGCTTCTTTCTTGTCACTCGGAATAGCGAGATCATAGAGTTGGCCTCACTAAAGTGCTTAGGGTTGAAGTACAACTTTTAGCAACCCAGGTTCACGCTCATAGAGTCGGCGGAACCACATCGCTCCATCCGCGAGCGGAGCAACTGCGGAAACAAGGGGCCCAACGCGGATCACTCCCCGCTCCATCAGTGAAATGCAGAGGGGGGTACTCGCCGGAAGAAGCGCATGAACCCTGCAAACGAATTTGGCGCGTCACCACGGACTGCAGCCCTAATTCGATCGTTGGGGCAACGTTACCGACCAGCGTAACGCTGCCGCCCTTGCGACAAGCATCAACCGCAAACTTCACAGTAACGGACGTTCCCACGCACTCCAATACTGCGTCTGCACCGCGGCCCTTGGTGGACAGCAGAAGGTCGCTAAGGCAGTTAGGATCTCGGGAATTGAGAGTATGGTTCGCGCCAAGCTCCCGGGCGAGTTCGAGCCGAGTATCGTCGATGTCGGTAACGAATATGGTCGCGGCGCCGGCTTGCCGCGCGGCTTGCAGCGTTAGAAGACCAATCATTCCGGCTCCTACAATCACGACCGTCTCTGCGGGCGCTATCTGCGTCAGGAACACGGCGTGGATCGCGACTGCCCCCGCCTCAATCAGCGCGGCATGCGTGAAGGGTATAGCATCAGGCAGATGGTAGCCCAGTCTCGCCGGTACCGTAACGTATTCTGCGAACGCGCCCATGCGTCGAAACGTAGCGGTCGAGACACCGATCACTTCTCGCTGATCGCAAAGGTTGACTTGGCCACGGCTACAGAAGAAGCACTTTCCACAGAATACGGTTGAGTCGAACGTAACCCGATCACCAATGCGAAATCCAGAAACTGCGGCCCCGACTCCCTCTACGATCCCTGCTGCCTCATGACCCATAATGATAGGAGGAATACGCCGTCCCGTGCTCCCATCGAACCCATGAACGTCGCTTCCGCAGATTCCGCAGGCCGCAATACGAATCAGCAACTCATCGTCCGCCGGACTGGGCATGGGCGCGTCAATAAGTTCGAGTTGTTTATAAGCGGCAAGAACAAGCGCTTTCATGACCGGCACCGGGTGGACGTATATACACACAAGCAATTCACTGAGGGCGCGCCTGTTCCATAAAGTGCCTGGGGGCACAACCCCACGAAGTATGAGCCGCGATCGTGTGCCGTTTAATGATATATCAGATTAGAAGGTCGGCAAGCGTTTCGTTTCGGGGACTCCAATGAAGAAATACGGGGTGCGAACTGGTGAGGAAGTGAAGTGGCTCGTGTTGCTATTCGCCTTCTGGCGACGATCATCAACTATCTGGAACGGCAAACACTATCAGCCATGGCGCCAGTATTGCTAGAACAGTTTCACATCTCGGCGCAGGAATATTCTCGCATCATCTTCGCCTTCATGTTGGCGTATACGCTGATGAACGGCGTCTCCGGCAGGCTTTTGGACCAACTCGGTAGCAAGCTCGGCTATGCTCTTACGATTGCATTCTGGTCGGCGGCCGGGATGCATCACGCATTTCCTGCGGCGCTCTCAGTTTGGACATATTCCGATTCCTGCTGGGCTCTAGAGAGGCTGGCATCTATCCCGCGGGAGTGAAGCTCATCACAGAGTGGTTCCCCACCGAGCAACGTTCCATAGATTTACCGCTCCGGATCAGATTGATTAGGTGCTGGTTCTCGACTCCGTCTTGGCGCAACTGGCCCAGCCTGGGCGATGAGTAGTTTTGGAATCGCCGAGATGGCTCTGGTACTCCCCTTATCCAGCTGTTTCTGGATGGTCTGACACCGTGCCGGTGGCTTGTATTTCTACGTGGGACAAATCCTTGTGCTCGCCATCCGCAAGTAGCTGTGTTAGGGATGAACCCGCGAAGAAATCAGAAGTATTGATTAGCCGCATCCTTAGAATCCTTAGTCCACGCTCCCCCGAGTCTCAGGCTCGGCCGGGTTCCCCTTCTTAATTCCTATCTGAATTCCTATCTGAACAAAACAGTCCCACCGGGAGAATCATGGCCTTTACTACAATATCAATAATATAGGAAAGGAAAGTGTGTTGAGGCAGCGCGCTGTCGCGATTCTCTCCAATTGGCACACCGCTCGGGAGACCGACGGTCAATAAAATCGGCCTGGATTGGCATCTCCAGGAACCTTATGACGCAGCGCGATTTGAGATTGGACCTTGCATTTCCTATCATCTATAAAAAGTAAAGAAAACCATATTGACATATCAGATGTGAGGATGTAGTCTCCATCGCAAAAAAGAAAGCGCCGCCGTCTACTAAAGGAGCATTTATGGAGTCTGACACATCTGTTCGAACATACCTTCTTTTTATCTTGTTGTTCGTAGTCACCGCACTATCCGCGGCCGCACCCGCCTACGCCGCCGGCCTGTGCACCAACCCAACCTATACCACCACCCAGAACATCTCCTTCAGCTTCGGCAGCGGTCTGGACAATTACACCGTCGCCCACGACCTGTGGAATATCGGTCCTTACCCGGATTCGTCGTGGACGCTCCAGGTGTGCAACTTCGACTCGTGGAACGAACTCGCGGTCGCGAATAACAACAGCGGTGACGGGGCGGTGAAGGCGTACCCGAACGTGCACCGCGACTACAACTCGCAACCGTTGATATCCAGCATCCCGCTCATTTCGGTCGCCTTCGCGGGGACTGCTTGGAACAGCGGAATCTACGACGTGGCCTTTGACATTTGGACCCGCAACTACCAAAAAGAGATAATGATCTGGACAGAGAACCACAACCAGCTCCCCGGCGGCAGTCGTGTTGTGTCGAATCTGTCGATCTCGGGTTACACGTGGGACCTGTGGCAGAGCGGGACCTCGTATTTCGCCTTCGCTCCGCCGCTGGACCAGGCCACCGGCAAGCCCCAAAATCGAACGATCGCCTCGGGAACCTTTGACGTCAAGGCCTTTCTCACCTACCTCATCGCGACGGGGAAACTGGCATCGAACTCGAAGCTGCAGCAGCTGGATTATGGGATCGAAGTCGTTGACACAGGTAACGTGCAGCAGACGTTCAGCTGTACCAACTTTGCGATCACCGACCATTGATCTTGTCAGACTGACCTCTGGGCGGGGGCGGCGCGAGCTGATGGCCGCCCCCCCGCTAGTTGTGAGCATGATTTTCAGTCCTCGTTACGGCTGGTGCAGGCGCTCCTCCTTCCAGCCAGTTCTAGCGCTTTTTCGAATTCTGCCGATTAGTTTTGCCTGGGTTGTTTGGGCCCTGCCCAAGAGAGCAAACTCCTGATCAGTAATTTAGGGGGCTGGAATCGAGGGAATGCTTTGCTAATTAGTTTCCACCACAAATCTGAAATCTACACAAGGCAGGACAACCGTTCGCGTTAGCTAACCCATGGTGTCTCGCATTGAATCACGATGCGGTCAGAACTCGTGATCGTGTTGAACGTGATCGCCGGGTCGATTGGTTATTTTCTATGTCAATGCGAAAAGAGGGATTTTCTGTTAGATGTTTCTCAAGAATTTTTTTGATGGTTCGATCTCATGTCGGGTTTCGAGAGAGAGTGGCAACTTAATTATCGGGTCGCTTACGATGACAGCCCATCAAGACTCGATTGGACCCCATCAAGACAACAATCTATGGTCAACTTCCTAGACAACTCGCATGGTCATACCGCCGTCAATGACGAAGTTCTCCCCAGTGATGAAATCATTCTCGAGGAGCGAGACAATCAGCTTCGCAACCTCCTCGGGCCGGCCTTCTCTGTGTAGTGGAATCCGATTCTGGATGTTATTTTCGGTCTGTTCTGGCGTGAGGGAAGCCTGAAAAGGCGTACGTATGACTCCGGGAGAGACACAGTTGACGCGGATATTCTGGTCGGCAAGTTCGCGAGCCAGTGCACGCGCGAACTGTGGCAGAGCGCCCTTTGCCACTCCATAGGCCAGAGCGCCTAAACAACCGCGAAGGCCCGCCGCTGAGCCCAACAAAATGATGGCTCCCGCACCTTGCTTCGACATATGCGGCGCTGCCGACCGGGCAAGATGAAAGACGGAGTGAACATGAACAGCGAACGCTTCCATCTAAGCTTCTTCGGTGACAGTGTACAGTCCGCCAGGAACGGCTCCTCCGGCCGAGTGAACAACAACGTCCAGACGATTGTGCCGTCGCCTTCGATGGCCGAGAGGTTTTCCGGCTTCTGATCGGCACCCCTTCTAGACGCCGTTACAATCTTGGCGCCTCGGCGCGCCAAGGAGACAGCTGTAGCCGCACCAATGCCACTGTTACCGCCTGTGACTAAACAGACCTTGCCTGACAATTCCATGGGACTCACAGAACAGACGTTTCGATATTAACCTCATATTGTGATATATCACAATATGCGTATTATTCCGAACAGGACTTCCCGAATAATCCTTATAAAGTCTTCCAATTTGCGCATTTTTAAACCGAAAAGTAATCAAGTATTGACATATCAAATATAGCCGTATTGTCGTCCCCGGCAAGCTACACATGGCGATCGCCTAGATCGCCTTGACGCGGCTGTTCTAGCTTGAATCGGTGTCCGCTTCGAAAGTACGCGCATTGCGGTTTGCGCGAAAGTTGTTTTGCGTTCCGGAGGCTGGTCAATGGCACTTACTGTTCCCCAAGTGTTATCTTCCTGCTCTCGCCGCCGCCAAGACGATGAGTGTGGAGGCATGGATCAAGGTATCCGGGGATCTCCTTGAGGAATCTGTCGCCGGCATGCACGGTCACAACCCTGTCTTTCACAGCCGTTAGCAGCCCGATCGGTTATGGCTTTTCAAGGCGTGACTTAATCAGAGTTTCTTTAGTTCATGTAGGTCCACTGTAATTACCTTCCGTAGAACGTGGGATGACGGCAAGCGAATAATCAGGCGATTTCCAGCCTGGTCCGGTCCCCACCCTGCCGATGTCGACTCTAGTTGGTCCGTCGTCAACCTAGGCAATATCTTACCGTCCACTCGCACCTTGTCCGCGGTGACAGTGCCGTACACCAGCAAATAACTCGTTGCAGGAAGGTTTTCGAGCGTCCAAGCAAAGCCGCGAGCCGTGGATTTTACCGTCACATTCGCGACTTCGACTTCCACGTTGAACCGAGACGAGCTTTCAGCCCCATTTGGTGGAGTAACAACTAGGCCGGTAATGCAATCGTTGTTCATGCTCGCGCCGAAGTGCAATGCGCGATTGAGTTGTACCGGCAGTGCCGCGCCCGGCCTCAGGTAAACGGGAATTCTGTCCAAAGGCACGCTGGCCTTGTGGTCCGCCGGGCCGGAGACTGTGCTCCCGTCCCATAAGCTCGTCCACCGGCCGGATGGAAACTGGATGGTTCTCGATTCAGATTCGTCGATTACCGGCGCGACCAGCAAATCCGGACCGAACATATACTGATCACCGACGACGGCCAATTTATGTTCACCCGGAAACGCGATGGCCATCGAACGCATGATGGGAATTCCGGTCTGATGGGCGATCACGGCGGAACCATAGATATAGTCCAGCAAATTCTCGCGCAGCCAGGCGTGGAATTTGTAGTTTGATTCGGCTGCCTCACCGAAATACCACGGATCGCGCGGCGCCTTGCCATGCGGCCGCATCAACGGGCTAAAAGCGGAGAACTGCGTCCAGCGCATAAACACGGCCGGCTCCGGCCAGCCGAAATATCCGCCAAGGTCGCTGCCCCAGGTGGAAAAACCGCAAGCGCACAAGTTCAAAGCGCCCGTCAATACGGCCTTGAGCCCGTCAAAGTTAGCTGGATGATCACCGGCAAATTGAGCAACTCATTTTTGCGTGCCCGGCGCGGCTCCTCTGGCAGCTTTTGCCATTATGAAATACCGCGCCCTCAGGTACCAGGTCGCCATAGTCCACCATGCTGCCTGCCACGCCAAGATCCAGGTCTCGCTTCCACCATTGCCGTACCAGTTCGCGGGCATTGGGATTGGTAAAATCCACGTAAGAAAGTTCCCGAGTCGCGTTCTCGTCTTCGCAATGCAGAATCGGAAGGTCATTGGGCTTCAGCTTAGGCAAGAACGACTGTTGCCTCGCCGAGCTAACCTCTGGCCAAAAATAACCGAGTACCTTAATTCCACGGCGCCTCATAAAATCATTCAGGGCCGGTGAATCCACGGAAGGGCCTTCGGAATAGATCGCGGAGTGCGGAATCCCCAAGGTTTCCCATTGTTGCACGACGCTTTCTTGCTCAGCTACTGCGTTGCGCGACGGGCCGGCGAGCCACGCCCCCTCTCCTCTGCCAATCCACGGTCTAAACGCCCACTTGGGTGGCAGAATCGGCCTCCCCGTCAGCGCTGTATAGGATTGCAATGCTTTTTCGGGCGATCCGATCCAAAAGTAATAGTCAAATATCGGACCGTGTTGGGTCAGGCGATATTTGTCGCGATCGGTCACCCCAATGTCCGCCCGCACCCGGTAGGAAGAATTGTCAAACACCATATAACCCTTGGAACTATGAAACACCGGGAGACATTTGTAAGTTACATTCCTAAAACCCGATCCGAGTGTAATCCACTCATCCATTGCCCAAAGCGTCAGCACATTGCCATGCTGATTGAAGCGGTCATATCTTTCACCGAAGCCGTAAATTGCCTCTGTTGCATCAAGTTGGTTCGTGAAATCAGTCGCGAGTACATTGCCTTTCGCGTCGAACCGGAAACTCAAGCAGTTTGTGCCGATTTCCGTCACCTTGCGTCCCACGGTGTTATAGAAAGAGATGGAAAATGGGTTTCGATTGATGACGATCTTGCCATCGTCGGTTGTTAAGACACAGGAGCTTTGGAACTGAGTGGCCATCAAGGGCAGTAGATCAGGCGGCTTGAAATAGCCTTCAACATTGCTGAAAAGTCTGATTCCCCCGGTTGCTGGTAGCGCGAGATGCAAGTCAACCGTCCGGTCACCGGCTTGGCACCGCATTGATAGCGTATTGTCTCTTACTTCGAGGTTATCGACCTTTGTCACTGGGCGCCATTCTTCGTTCAGAATGTCGCCGGGCGAGGAATCCGCAAACCAAGCCCTGGAAACCTGGTCAAGTTTCCGCAGATAAGTGTCCAATGCCTGACAAGCCAGCTCGGGCGCACCCTCCCGCAAAGCCGCGTTGATTTCTTGCCGGGGGATCGAGAGGGTCATGTCGGACTGTGCAATCGTTCCTGCATCTCGGAAATTTGATGGCGAGTTTCGAGACCGGGGTGGACCACCACCGCTGGCCTTTGCCAGCGGAGCAAGCCCGAAGACAATTGGCACAAACTGGCTTGACAGCCCTGCTCGGCCGAGCCGCCCGTGAAGTGCGTCTCGATAAAAAGATCAACGGGTAACTGTTCTACAAAATCTGTCGCCACTGGGCTGCTAAACTCACCGTTGCGCCAGCGAGTGCGCACCGGCAGAAGGCCAAAATAAGAGCTCGGCTTCCCACCGACTGTCTTCCACGGTATTTGGAAGAAAGCCAGCCATTCATCTGTTTTCCTGGTGACGGTTGCTTCAAACGCATTAACCTTGCTGAGGGATACCGATCTATTTCCTCCTTTTCCGTCATCAACATTGGACGCCCACACTCGCTCGCAGCCAAACGTGAGGCCGTCTAGTGTCGCTGCAAAATGGTAATAGAGGGGATCTCCCATGTCGGGCTGAATGAAAATGTCCACTTCATCCGGGAACGGAGGACTGGAAACATCTGTACTCGTTTCTGACCCGGCAGGCGAACCGTCCAGGGAATACCAATCTTGCTCATGGCTGGCGGTAAGGAAGGACATGTTGTCTTCGTGGCAGCGGAAAACGACAAAAAGAGAGTCGCTGTCATATGTAATGCGCAAATCTGTCGTTGTCGCTGGGCGGTGCTCACCCCCGACCCGATAAAACGAATTCAACGCGACAGTATGCTCCGTGTCCGTAAGTAGTTGATCCACCTTAGGTGGACGGTCCCACGGTGACTTCAAGACGATAGAATTGATGCCCCAGGCTAGTTGCTCCTCAGCATTCTTCAAGAGAGGCCCACTCGCACTGGCTTGTCCCGTCTGTACAGTTTGGGGACCACCACTTCCCTCCAGTGTCCACCCCGTAGCGCAGATTTGGGCAAAAGTGCCAATACTAACTGCTGAGCTTCTTAGAAAGGCGCGCCTTTGCATTACTTTCCCCTTTTCGCGGCTTGAACGACCGCAACCGCTCCGTGCCATTCCTCAGCGCAAAATGAAGAAAAAAACAGGTTGACTGATATGTCAGTATGTATTTTAATACGCGACATCGAGCCCGAATGCAAATTTTCGGTCCCATCCTTTGCCCGATTGATTTCGACAGCATAGGCGCTGTCAGGAAGACGACCGGCATCGAAAGTTTCACATGGTTATTATCAGCGCGGGTCATGGAACGGGCGAATAGGCTACCTTACGCGCCGATACAGAAGTTGAATACAAGGGAGGAGCGCTAGCCGTGCCCTTCGGTGGCAAACAATGATTCCTTTTGTGGCTGCATCGGTGAAAGCGCGAGGCGGGTTGTTGCTTTTGATCAGACTAACAGTGGCCCAATCTCGTGCAATTCGAAAAACGAGTTGGCAAGGCCAAATGAGTTCGGCTGGATCGGTTGGTCATTCGTGGTTTGGCAAACTCTTTCGCAGCCGGGAACATTGGAAGCTCCGGCCCGATCTTGATCACACGGTGGTTACAGCTGGATATGGCTCTGGCTCCAGTCTGAGTTCGACTTCCCGAACCAGCGACGGGAAGAGCGTGATTGCCTACATTCCCAATGGAAATGCCACGGCTCTCACGGTCGACATGACAAACATTACGGATGGTAAAGGTACGAAGGTGTGGTGGTTTAATCCTGCCACGGGTGATGTTTCGAGTGGGGGGAACTGTTCCAATCGCGGCCTTCGTTGTTTCACCGCTCCAGACTCGAACGATTGGGTCCTGATTATTGACGCTGCATCAGCCAAGCTTCCGCTGCCAACCCGATGATGCAGAGAAGAGAAATAAAGGACAATCCAAGGATGGTGTCACCTTCGAATTTACGATGGGTAATGATTGCTCTCGTCTTCTTCGCGACAGTGATTAACTATCTCGATCGTCAAGCGTTATCAGTTGTCGCTCCGGTACTGATCGAAATCTATCACATGAGCAACGTTACCTATTCCCGGATTATCTTCGCCTTCATGCTCGCCTACACACTCATGAATGGCGTGACGGGGCCAATCATCGACCGAGTGGGTACACGGGCAGGATATTTCTTGACAACCGCATGGTGGTCCGTAGCCGCGATGTTGCATGCGGCCACCATCGGACCGTGGTCGCTCGGTACTTTTCGATTTCTGCTTGGGATGGGCGAGGCGGCTAACTGGCCCGCCGGAGTAAAGGTGGTTGCAGAATGGTTCCCGGCGCCCGAACGCGCCTTAGCATCGGGAATATTCAACAGTGGTTCCGCAATTGGAGCGATACTCGCCCCACCCATTGTTGTATGGGTTGTTCTGCGTTTCGGCTGGCGAGCGACCTTCGTTGTTGTGGGAGCATCGGGATTCATTTGGCTCGCCGCTTGGCTGTCGATCTATCACAGTCCTGAGAACATACCACATGAACAAAGCTCGCCCGGAGTCTCACTCCGCCAACTGCTGGCCACCCGATTCATCTGGATGTTTACCGGCGCAAAAGTATTCCTGGATCCGGTCTGGTATTTCTACATTTTCTGGTTTCCGGCTTATCTGAAGCAAGCCCGTCATTTTGATTTGACCGCTATTGGAAAGTGGGCGTGGATTCCTTTTCTGGGCGCGGCTGTTGGGAATGTGTTGGGTGGTTGGTGCGCTACACTCTTGCTCAGGTGGCACGTTGCCGTTCCCTTGGCACGCAAGCTTTCTGTGACCCTG
>QHZW01000235.1 GCA_003224815.1 Acidobacteriota bacterium
GACATCGCCGAGGTCAACCTGGTTTACAAGGAATATTTCGGAAATCACCCCCCGAATCGCCGCGCTTACGGCGTCGATTTGCAATCGGCGATGCTGGTCGAGGCAGCCTTTGTAGCTGAACTGCCCTGAGGTCATTAGGCTTGCCACCAGATTTTCGAGGCTTGAACGCATCTGGCAGGCACGTATCGAAATTCGTCGTCAGAATTGTTCGGACAAGCCTCGCATTACAAAATCGGCCAGAGCCTTGTAACCGGAGCTGATGCCATTCAGAGGTCGCATCAGATCAAGAATGATGCGTTTACGGAATTCGGCGGGAACCAGCAGGTGCTCTACGGCGAGAGGAAAATTCTCGGCTAGACGATCATAACCAGGGATGAACCACGGCAGGCTCTGGAGCCACGACTCCCATTCGGAAGGCTTGACTCGCTCCGGCGGCGACTATTTCGCAGGACGCTCTCGGAATACGCTGCGTGTAATCTGCTTAACCGCGGTTGCTGCAGTCGGAACGCCCGACCGGAAAGAGGCTCCGGCGCAAGCAAGAGAAGAGGCCAGGGACGGTCTCCCAGCCGCAGAAGTGAGGCAAGCACCGACAGCGCCTCGTTATTAGCGTTGGTAACTGACGTTTCACAACATCAGAACAAGATTCCCAGGCGTGTGACATCTACGCAGACTCGTTGCTTCGCTCAACTTCAAACCCCTTGCAGTCCGACGGCGGACCATACATTATCAACAGAGGATGAAGCGTATGCTTTGGAAAATCTGTGGACCGAAGCAAACCTGCAAGTCATTGCTGTAACTTCACCAGGCATTTATGTCATGCCAGTCTCCAGCCGGCGGCCAAAACGCAGTAGATCTGAAGACAACACGACCACGGGGCCCGTGGAATAAGCGATATAGTTCAGGCACCGTATGAGGCAAAATCTCGGCCCAGCCTTTCCTCTGATTGCTATTTTTCTACTGGGCACACTTTCGCAGTTACTGGTAGCCGAAGATCCGACTATCCCCGAGCAGGTTCCGTCTCGGCGTTCTATGCAATTGTCGAGTGGTTTTGGTACAACCTGCTCCTGCCTCGCAACCCACGTTTTGCCTTGGACTGAGCATTGGTGGACGCGCGTGTTTGACTAGGGCGTAAAGTGGGTGCGCCTGAGGCAGTACGAGAATAGTTCCGAGAAGACGGGTTGGGACTTGGTGGCAAGCGTTGATCCTTGAGTTGGCGCCGGGTTCACTAGTTATCTTCAACGGCGTTCTCAACCACACCTTTAAACATGCGATCCCGCAGGAGCGGGAGGAAACCGGAGAGCGCATCTCGCTCACCTATCGGGAGTTTGTGTGAGCGACTTCGGCACCATTTCGAGCCTGCCGACCATCCCTGCGCCCGTGGATGATGGGAGCTTCGCGAAGCGAAGGGCCCGGAGTTGGCAGGAAACTCTGGCGGGCCGTACTTCAGGTCAAAGTGAACCGAAGTTGGAAATGTCGGGTGAAATCCTGCCGCCAACTTCGGGTCAAATTGAATTGAAGTCCATGAATTTCAGAGAACTGGATCAGGCTATTGACGGAGAGCTATGTAGGTTCCGCGACCGTCTTATTCCTTACCTAGTGCGAATGCGCGAACTGCTCTCGGATCAGACGGCGTACTCTTCGGTGAGATACTCGTTGGAACCACTGGCTCGGTTCCCAAAGTGCCGGACGTAATCTTCTGCGATTCAGAGTCTCGCCTCAAACGTTTCAGGTCGGCCCTCAACTCGGCAGCTGATTGACAGCGAACCTCCCGATCCTTTTCCAACGCCTTGTTGATAATGTCTTCCAGCTTCGATGGGACGTCGGGGTTCAATCTGACAGGCGGAGTGGCCGCTCGATTAAGGATAGAGTCGAAGATTACTCCTGACGTATCGCCCCGAAAGGGCAGCAGTCCTGTCGCCATTTCGTACAAGACGCTCCCAAACGAGAACAGGTCGGTTCGCGTGTCGAGTTCCTGCCCCTTGATCTGCTCCGGCGACATATAGGACACCGTGCCTAATGCAGCCCCGGGACTGGTTAGCTGCTCCTCCAATTCAAGGGTTGCCACATTGATGTCATCGAAAGTCTTTGGTTTAAGCGTGAGTTTAGCCAGTCCGAAATCGAGAATCTTCGCCTGCCCTCTCGTCGTGACGAATATGTTTGCGGGCTTGATGTCTCTATGAATAATTCCCTTCGAGTGCGCGGCGTCGAGCGCGTCCACAATTTGGATGGCAAGATCGAGCAAGGTCTCGATTTGCAGCGGCTTGCCATTGATCAATTGCCTAAGCGTCTGACCTTCCAGTAGTTCCATTGCGATGAAAGGTCGTCCCTCAACTTCATCGATGTCATATATCGTACAAATGTTCGGATGGTTAAGCGCGGAAGCCGCACGGGCTTCTCGCCGGAATCGCTCAAGCGCTTGTGGATTGGCGAGGTCTTCAGGTAAAAACTTCAACGCTAGGTGGCGCCCCAGCTTGAGGTCTTCCGCCTCGTAAACCACACCCATTCCGCCACCGCCAACTTTGTTGACAATGCGGTAATGCGACACCGTGGCTCCGACGGCTTGGAATGGAGTGGACATTTGCGGGGAATCTTAGGACGAAGCACGCGAAAGGTCAACCAACTGATGGCAGACAGTGTATTCCGCACGGAGATTCAGCATCTAGCGCAACGATCAGTTTTAAATTCTTCCGCTAAATGTCTCAGGTGTATTCCAACTGAACGCTCTCGCACGCGAGAGCGCATTCAGCCCAATGTTGAAAACTCGGCTCTTGCTTGCGCTCGCGCTCGAATAACTCTTCACGCCCGAACCCACTGCGAGCAGTTCTGGTTGCGAATCTTCAGCCAGCTTGCGTGTTCAAGGAGGTATGGGTCTGCCTTGCGTTTCGCAACAATCCCTTCAAGGTCATTGGCGCAAGCGAGACGGAACAGCCCTTCTCCATCTCCCTCGACGTGGTCGCAGTACAGGAGACGTTCCGCCTGCTTCGCGACAAGTGTGTGTAGCCGCTGCTTACGGTCTATGAGTGGTAAGTACCGAACATCATCGCCGTTTCGGAACCTGCGCCTCTCTTCATCATCGTCGGACCACGCGTGCTCGTCCCAAACAATGTCGAATGCATAAAAAACGGGCTCGGCACGGCGAAACAGCAGGTCAGAGAACTGCGGCTTGCCCAGAGAGTCCAGACAGACGATCTCGCCGTCGAGCACGCAGCGGCGGCCCCTGAGGTCGGGAGCGAGTCCGTCGCACAATCCGGGAAAGCTCTTGAAAGTATTTCTATTGCGCGAGACCAGCCGCACGCCATCGTCGTCTGAATAGAGCAGCGAGCGGAACCCATCCCATTTCACCTCAAAAATCCAGTCTCGATGGGAAAAAGGCGCACGGGCGCGAGTTAAGGGCAATGGCTAGAAATGCGGGAGAGGCACTGAAATCAGTATAGCTGCTCATAAATCCAGTGTTTCCCAAGTGAGCGGAACTGAACATTGCGCCATCTAAGTTGAAGTATGGCAGTCACAAGGGAGACGGTGTCGCTGGAAGCTGTCCTCATCGGCGAGGGCCACGAACGCAGATGCCGCGTAAAAGCGATGAGGCACGCAACGTATGCGGATGAGTGTGCTAGTCCGACTTGCTTGTCATATTCGAAATTTGAAATTGAGGACGCGGACGATCTTCCGGACGGCAACTATGAAGTTGAATTTGATGCCCACCGTGTGCCAGTCGTAAAGACAGGGGGACGATACTTGCCTCGATGCACATAACTGCACCAGAGCTCATCTAGCGAAAATCTGCTAACACGGCTTCAGCAATAACGGCTGCACGTTCGCGGTGCGCATGTGGGCGGCACACGCATTCTGCAGCAATCCAAAAGACAGTCCGAATGGTGGTTCGCGAGGTTATGTGAGTTGGGCACTCTGCAGCCCCAATACGCGAGCAGGCATCCTACTTGCGCCATGCCTAAGCGTAAGAAGCCCGAAGTTAACGCCGACGTTCTCAAGGGCTGGCAGCAAATTGCCACATTCCTTGGCCAGCCAGTCTCGGTCGCGCAGCGATGGGCGAATGAAGGCATGCCAGTCAAGAAGCAAGGACGATACATTGAGTCGTCCCGCGAGGAACTGAATCACTGGTTGGGCCGAGAATCTGCCGGAGAGCCAGTCCAAATTGCTACACCCGAAACGGACTTAAGTGCCGAACTCAAGCGCGGGCTGTCGTTCGTTCGGAATCAGGGTCGCAATCCGAAAAAGAAGGTGGCGTGAGCGAGCTGCGACTGCGGACTCGGACTAGAGTTCAGCGTCCTGCCGAAGGGAAGCGCGACAATTGGGAGTAGGCGCCAAACGGCTGAAGTATGGTTGGGACACACTGACGCTTGTTGGCGCTTTCATTGCCAAAGGGAGTGGATGACTATTCCCGGATGATCCAATCCTCCCAGTCCAGTAACTGCGACTGGAGACCTCTCTATGAAGCGGCACTCTTGGAGGCAGATGTTGCTAAGCTGCCGGAGCGAATCACTGTAGCTCGCAGCGCGATTTTGGACAGGATTGAAGAGACTTTTGTGCATTCGCTGCCGGGCGAACAGCGTGCTATGGACGAAGCTCTTCGCAACCTGCGTCGCTTGGCACAGTTAACAACAACCGCTCAGCGTAAGTAAACTCAGAGCGCGAGGAGGCGAATCATGACCTTGGGCGAAGAGCTTCGAAGAAAGTACGGGTTGACCAGCCTCAGGGCGAAAGGAGAGTCCTTCGCGCTGCTGGCGATCAACGAGACGCTGGAAGCAGCAGCGGAAATTGCCGAACAAGAGCACGCGCCGACAATTGCGGCAGGCATCCGCAGATTAAAGTGGGCAGACGACAAAATGGCTCCCGTTTCAGTTCACGGGAGCGTGTCAATCTCCAAGTCCGCATGAATTCTCGCGCATGTGAATCCCTCCCAATGCAAAAGTCGTTCGGACCTTAGATTTCTGGTTACCTCCGTGCCGTTGTGCTCGCTTACCCCGAGCACGTAGGGTTTGCATAAGAAATGTATGTGACTGCCCCGCCGGTTCCTTTGAATGGGCTCCAAGGAATCTGCGGGGCTTTCGTTTATTTACATCAAGCCTCGGTTGCGGGGGTTTCGCTCAGGCATGAGCGAAATTAAATTCCGGTCGAGATGTTGATCCCACCGCAAATTTGAGGTGCGGTCCTTTATCTTTTTGCCTGCCGAGTTTTGATGAATCCTGCGCCTGCCCGACGCCGTGCTAGAGTCATCGCATTATCGTACTCCCACGATGAATAAGCAGCGGGTAAACGATGCCATATCTTCCCGAGCATTTAAAACGCGCAGATGAATTCGCACAGGAGGTTGTAAACTCTTGGGGCAGCAGTTTTGGGGCAGGCAATGAAAAAGGCTTTAGTCCAGAGTTCACCGCTTTATGCGACCTCGCCTTTCGATATCGGGATGCAAAACACATCGCGGATAGTGGCCGAATGCGCAACATTCTGAGCGAATCGGAAACGGCGAAAGAAGATAGCGCACGCGAATCCTTCGTAAAAGCCTACATTGAATTTCGCGATAAGCACGAACCTGAAATCATGAAGTAATCCCGGAAGTGCAGGCTTGGCGAACCTGTCCAGATCGCGGCGGAGGAACAGACCTCGACAGAACTGAAACTTGGCTGTAGTTCATACGAAAGCAGAGTCGAAGTGGAAAGAGAAAGCGGCGTACGATTGCGGCTGGTATACGGTCAGAGACTCCGGCACAGTGCATTAGTCTTTGGTAATCAGCAACTCACGGTATTGCGCCGGATTTCCCATTGCCACAGAATTTGTATGCTAAATATCCCTTCCCCCGAGGTATGGCCGATGACCGAGCAATCTGACAACACCCAATTTCCGGAGTCGCAATTGCCTCTGCCATTCGCGGAGTTCGCATTCCACATTCTTTTCAACTATGAGGAATGCGAGACGCTCTGGAACCGTGTCAATCGCATTTGCGATCATTACGCCCTCGGTCATCGCGAGCACTGTGCTGCTTGAGTTCTGCTGTGCAAATGATGTGCATCCCTCACCGGCACTCAGTCATAAACTGGTAATCGGCAAGCGATAAATTCTCCATGAGAATGGAGCCGTGCCGCTCATTTTAGCTGTTGACGACGAACATTCCGGGCTTTACTTCCGCCAGCTCATTCTGGAGCATGCCGGATACACCGTCCTCAGTGCTACCGGGATAGACGAGGCGCTGCGCCTCTTTCGTAGCAATCCTGTTGATCTTGTCGTGACCGACCATCTGCTCGGACGGCGGGTGGGGACAGAAATGGTGCGGGAGATGAAGCGCAGCAAGCCTTCTGTTCCGGTGATTGTGCTTTCCGGCACGAGCAGCATCCCCCAGCCTCTCGCAGACGTGAATGCATTTCTCAGCAAGAGCGAAGGTCCGGAGCAATTGCTGGAATTAGTGAAACAGTTGCTGGGCGAGCGTTCTGAATCTGCGAATCCGGCCGAGCGCATGTACGGCTATCGTGCGGATGAAGTCATAGGAAAGAGCGTTTCAATGCTCCTGCCTCCGCATCGGACCAGCGAGGTGGAGCAGATTCTGACTCGCCTGCGGCAGGGCGGCAGGATCGAGCACTTCGAGACCACTCGCCGAACCAAAGAAGGGCGAATGCTGAACGTCTCGCTAACGATTTCTCCCGTTCGTGATGCGCAAGGCAACATTATCGCCGCCTCTACAATTGCGCGGAACATCACACAGGCAAAACTCGCACAAGAAGCCATTCGCAATTCCGAGAGGCTGGCGGTTGCCGGACGCATGGCAGCAACTATCGCCCACGAAATCAATAATCCTTTGGAAATTGTTACGAGTATTCTGTACCTGCTGGCCAAGGACCAGTCGCTTGGGGAAACTGCCCGCAAGTATGTACTAACAGCCGAGGAGGAACTGCGACGGGTAGGGCAGATCACCAGATCGACCCTTGGGCTGTACCGCGAGCGCGATACCGCAATCGTTCCGGTGAACATTGCAGAGTTAATTAACTCCATCCTCCTTTTGTACGGACGGCGACTCCAGTCACTCGATGTTCATGTGGAAAAGCGATTCGACGCGCCCGGAAATGTTATGGGAGTGGCGGGCGAACTGCGACAGGTCTTTTCCAATCTCATCGCTAATGCCATTGATGCCCTGACAGTCACAGGAACGAAACTGGTCGTGCATGTGCGTGACTCGCGGGACTGGAGCGACCTGCGACGGAGAGGAGTTCGGGTGACCATCGCCGATGATGGCTCAGGCATGAGCGCAGAGACTAGAGCGAGCCTTTTCCAGCCGTTCTTTACTACGAAAGGGGAAAGGGGTACAGGCGTTGGACTCTGGGTGAGCCGGGGATTCGTTGCGAAGCACGGCGCCTCTATCCGGCTTTGGAGTAATACGGGTGCGCGTCATGGCATCTGCTTCAGTGTTTTCCTTCCGAACCATCCTGAGTTCGTGCCTGCTTCCACTATCTGAATCAATCGGAACAGCCAAATGCATTCTTCTCTCGAACTCAGACCCTTCCGTCCCACGATTACAGTCGGTGCTGTATAGGGACAACTCCGCAGCCATGCCAGCACTCTCATGTAGCGCGAGTCTCAGCGGATTGCAGTTCCAGCCCCAGCCGTGCAGGAAGAGGGTGCCTCTTGGGCAGCTCGTCACCACACCCGCCGTCCGATCTAGCACCTCGAACACTACCTCATCGCAGACGTGTTCTGATTGTGGATGACAACTGCTTCGTTCGAGAGACGCTCACTGAGATTTTCAACCGCGAATCGGACTTTCATGTGTGCGGCGAAGCAGCCAACGGGCACGAGCAGTACGTGCCGCGCAAATACTGAATCCCGATCTGGTCGTTTTAGACCTTGCAATGCCAGTGATGAATGGGCTCGACGCAGCCCGAATGCTTAGACGGATTATGCCTGCGGTACCTCTGATCATGTATTGCGGGTTCGGCGACAAGTTCGTGGAGCAGCAAGCTAGGCTTATCGGAATAGCGGCGCTGATTTCGAAAAGCAGAAGCTCCCGGCACTCTGGTGGGCAAGGCGCGAGTAGTGCTGAACCAAAGAGCAGCGATTCGGTAAAAGCGAATGCTCAGAGTACAGAGCTATTCATGGAGCGATTGTTTCTTCTTCAGATAAGTCGCTGTTTGCGCAACAATATCCCGCGCCGGAGGTTTCCTCGCTCCACCAGTGAGCCGACGCAATTCGCCCAGCAGCAGATCGGGACTCTGCCCTTTGGTCATGAAGGCGTCCACCATATCCAGCAACTGCTTTGGCGGTTCTTTCGGGTAGCCCGTTAATAGGACGATAGGAATCTGCTCGTGAGATTTACGAATGGCAGTCGCAACTGCGAGCCCGTCCATCTCGGGCATGCGGTAATCGAGAACGACGATGATCTAGCCCCCGAAAACTGGACCGCCTAGAATGTGAGTTCTCCCAAACCCAGGAGAGGAGAACCGCCATGAAAGGCACGCGACACAGCGAAGAGCAGATCATCACGATCCTGAAGCAAGGTGAGGCAGGATTGACTACGGCAGAGTTATGCCGGCAGCACGGGATCAGCGAGCAGACTTACTATCGCTGGAAGGCGAAGTATGGAGGGATGAAAAGCGGCGAGGCGAAACGGCTGAAGCAAGTGGAAGACGAGAATCGGAAGCTGAAGCACGTGGTGGCCGAGCTGACGCTGGATAACCGGGCCTTGAAAGACGTGCTCTCAAAAAACTGGTAGCGCCTGCGGGACTTCGGGCAGTCGTAAGCTACGTCGAGGTGCAGTATCGGATGAGCGAGCGGCACGCCTGCAGGCTGGTGGGATTGGGACGATCGACACATCGTTATCGGGTGCAGAAAGCCGAGCGGGACAGCGAACTGCGAACCCGCTTGAAAGAACTGGCGGCCCGGCGCATGCGGTTTGGCTATCGGCGACTGACGGCGATGCTGCTGCGGGAAGGAATGGCGGCCAATCACAAACGGGTCTATCGGCTGTATCGCGAAGAGGGGTTGGCGATGAGGATCCGGCAGCGGCGACGGATTCGCTGGAATGGCACGGTAACGAGCCCTGCCGCTACCAGGCCGAATGAACGCTGGTCAATGGATTTCGTGAGCGATTGGGTGAGCACGGGGAAGGTGATTCGGATGTTGACCCTGGTGGACGATTGCACGCGGGAATGTCCGGCCATCGAGGTCGATACCTCGCTGGGTGGACTACGAGTGCGCCGGGTGCTGGATCGGATCGCGCTGGAGCGCGGACTACCAGAAGCAATCGTTCTGGACAACGGGCCGGAGTTTCGCGGCCGGGCACTGGCAGCCTGGAG
>QHZW01000236.1 GCA_003224815.1 Acidobacteriota bacterium
CTGAGAAGCGAAAACAGCCCATTGCGTCTCTGCTATATTCCTTCTCATGGACATCGAACTCATCTCCCCGAGTGACTGGGCCAAGCAGAAAATCCTGTCAGTGCAGGAATACGCAGTGATTGCCGCGCGGGCAGTAGGCAATTTGTTCACCAGCCCTCACTATTTTGGGGACACCACGCAGCAAGCTGACCTGATCGGGGTGGGCTCGCTGCCGATCGTGATTCTCACGGGTTTTTTCACCGGAGGCGCGCTCGCCCAAAACAGCGGCAGTACCCTGCAGAGATTCGGGTCCCTCTCACTGATCGGACAGTTAGTCTCGCTCGGAATGGTCCGTGAGTTAGGTCCCGTCATTACTGGCCTCATGGTAGCCGGGCGCAACGCGTCGGGCATGGCCAGCGAACTCGGGTCCATGGTGGTTACTGAGCAGATCGACGCTATGCGCGCTCTCGGCACCGATCCCATGCGGAAACTGGTAACGCCGCGAGTGATTTCTACTGTGGTGATGTTGTTCTTTCTTACCATCATCTCGGACGCATTTGGTATCGCCGGTGGTGGCGTGGCGTCCTCGCTGTTCTTTGGTGTTGATTTTCATCAATACTGGAGCACGGCCTGGCAGATTCTGGTCTTCCAGGACGTCTTCATGGGACTGGCCAAACCCGTTCTGTTCGGCTTTATCATTTCGAGTATCGGCTGCTATTACGGAATTTCCGCCCGCGGCGGCACTCAGGGGGTTGGGCGCGCTACAACTCAAGCCGTGGTTGCCTCCTCAATCTTGATCATCACCGTGGATTTCTTCGTTACGCGGCTTTCCATGACCCTGTTCGGAGGATAATCATTTTTAAATGGTGAGTCCGCCGCTAATTAGAGAGCAGAACGTCCAGCCTCATCCTTCATCAACCATCACGCTGGAATTTCAGGATGTTTCTCTTGCCTTCGAAGACAAGCAAGTGCTGGACAGCATCTCCTTCAAATTGCAGATCGGAGAAACAAAGGCAATTCTTGGCGTAGCGGGTTCGGGCAAGAGCACCATTCTGAAACTCGCTTTGGGACTGCTGAAGCCCGATTCAGGCCGAATTTTTGTGCTTGGTGAAGAAATCACCAGCATGAAAGAAGACGACTTGTTTGATCTTCGCCGGCGTGTCGGCATCGTGTTTCAGGAAAGCGCATTGTTTGATTCTTTAAATGTGAGAGAAAACGTTGCATTCCGGCTGCTCGAAGAAAGCCGCATTTCTGAGGAGGAAATCGAGGAGCGAGTACGCGAAGCGCTCAGCTTCGTGGAACTCGAGCATACCGTGAATCTTTTTCCCTCGGAACTTTCCGGTGGCATGCGCCGGCGGGTGGCAATTGCGCGAACCATCATCACGCATCCCGAGGTCTTGCTCTATGATTCGCCCACCGGGGGTCTCGATCCGGTGACTTCAAACACCATCATCGAATTGCTGGTGAAGCAACGTGACGTTTACAAAACCAGCGCTCTGCTGGTTACGCATCGACTGCAGGATGCCTTCACCATGGCCACCCACTACTTCGATCGCACAGAAAACAAAATGAAGCCGCTGCCGCCCGGAGCGCGAGAAACAGTTCCCATGTGCTTTCTGATCCTCCGGGATGGGCACATCATCTTCGATGGTGACTTGGCGAGCGTGCGTCAAACCAGGGACGAGTACATCCGCGAATATATTTCCTAGGAGATCTACGAAGCCTTGGCAGCGAGTGCTGCGCGGCGCGCTTCTGCGCGCTTAAGCATCATCTGGAAGCGCTCACGTCCCTCTTCGGTCCGCGCCGCGACCTTCTCCATTCGCTGAAGCAAATATGGTGAGTTTGCCTTCTGGCGAGCTTCCTCTAGAAAAGGATGGATTTTGGCGAGCACGAACCACAGCTCGCCACCACTGTCGAAGAACAACTCCTCGTTCAAAGCGCCGCGCAGAACGAACGACGCGGCCATCTCCCAATATCCGACGACCTGACGAAACCATGCGTTCTCCTGCGGACTAGCTGGCGAATTGATCATTTGGACAATCTCATCGGCGCTACGCGGCCACCATCCCGCAAACCAGGCGCGCGCTTTACGCATTTCAGCTTCGCGGCGCAGATCGTAAAGTTGCATAATGATGCGCGCGTCATCTGCGTTCGATTTATCAGACATATTCCTCCTTTAACTGGACGGACGAGCGTCCTCACCCGCACCCGATTGAGTGCCTGGTGGCTCAGCATTCTCATTCGGCCTCTCGTAATCACACTCCTTGTTTGGACATGCAATCACTGGCCCGGATTTTAAATACTTTTCCACCAGATGTTCGTTACCGCATTTCGGGCACTTTTCCGCAAGCGGCTTGTTTGCCGAAGTGAACTTGCACTTCGGATAATTGCTGCAGCCATAGAATGTGTTGCCCTTGCGAGCTTTCTTTTCGACCAGCTCTCCATCTTTGCACAGCGGACATTTCACACCGATAAAGTTTTGCTTTACGTACTTGCAATCCGGATATCCGCTGCAAGAAGTGAATTCCCCGTAGCGCCCATGACGAATCATTAAATTACGTCCGCACTTCGGGCAAAGCTCTTCGAGAGGAATGTCGGGAACTTTCTTGCCCTGGTCCAACCGCCTCGTCGTCTTGCAATCCGGATACCCGGTGCAGGCCATGAACTGCCCGAAGCGTCCGCGCTTCAGCACCATCGTTCGGCCGCAGTTTTCGCAATATTCCTCCTGCGTTGTCTCCTGCACGTCGGCGGTGTCGAGATCAGGCAGATTGATTGGGTTCTCTTTGGTGAACGTGCAGCTGTTCGGGTCCTCTTTATCATAGGAACTGCAAGCGTAGAACGATCCGTGCTTGCCCCACTTGATCACCAGCGGCGATCCGCAGCGCTCGCATTTCTCATCCGTCGGCTTCTCCATCCGCTTGATGTTTTCCATGTGCTTCGCGGCATAGCGGAGGTCCTTCTCGAATTTCTTGTAAAAATCGCCGAGCGTCTGTACCCAACCTTCTTTGCCCTCCTCGATCTCATCGAGTTCTTCTTCCAGCCGTGCCGTGTACTGCACGTCGAATATGTCGCGGAAGTTTTCGACCAGCAGATCGGTTACAACCAGGCCAATCTCCGTCGGCGTAAATTTCCCGCCGAGTTTCTGCACGTATTGGCGTTCCTGGATCGTGCTTAGAATCGCTGAATACGTTGACGGACGACCGATTCCACGCTCTTCCAGTTCCTTCACCAGCGACGCTTCGTTATAGCGTGGAGGCGGTTCGGTGAAATGCTGCTCCGGCTTCAGTTCGCGCAGCGTGAGCTTCTGTCCGGCTTCGAGCGCTGGCAGTTTGTGCTTCAGTTCCTCGTCTTCCTCGTCCTTGCCTTCTTTCGATTCTTCGTAAACTTTGAGGAAGCCGTCAAACTTCAGGATTGATCCCGTCACCCGGAACCAGAATGTGTCCGCTCCGGATTTCGCATCGATATCAACTGTCGTCTGATCGAACACCGCAGGCGTGATCTGCGACGCCACAAATCGCTGCCAGATCAGCTTGTAAACCTTGAACTCGTCCTCCCTTAAGTATTGCTTGACTTGGTCGGGATGCCGTGCCGCCGAACTTGGCCGAATGGCCTCGTGCGCCCCTTGCGCTTCCTTCTTCTCCTTATATGTATTGGGAGACTGCGGCAGATACTCTGAGCCGTAATTCGATCCGATATACTCGCGCACTTCCGCCAGGGCCTCGGGAGCCACGCGCGTTGAATCAGTACGCATGTAGGTGATCAGGCCGACTGATCCTTCTTCGCCCAGTTCCACGCCTTCATACAGACGCTGCGCAATCATCATGGTGCGCTTGACGCTGAAGCGAAGCTTGCGTGAAGAATCTTGCTGCAACTTGCTGGTGGTGAACGGGGGAGTTGCATTGCGACGGCGTTCTTTCTTTTCGGCACTTCGCACGACCCAATCCGCATGTTCCAGCGCGGCGCGAATCTTCTCTGCATCTTCGGCGTTTGTGACCTCGACCTTCTCTTCGCCCTTGCCCAGGAATCGTGCATCGAAGGCCGGCGGCTTTGCAGCCGCAAGGTGCGCATCAATCGTCCAGTATTCTTTTTTCTCGAATGCCTTTATTTCGCGTTCGCGTTCGACGATCAGGCGAAGCGCAACCGTCTGCACGCGCCCTGCGGAAAGCCCGCGGCGGACCTTGTCCCAAAGCAGCGGAGAAACCTGATATCCAACGAGCCGGTCGAGCACGCGCCGCGCCTGCTGCGCATCCACCAAATGCTGATCGATATCGCGCGGATGCTCAAACGCTTCACGTACCGCCCTCTGTGTGATCTCATTAAAGGTCACGCGGCGAAAGCGCTCGTGCCCGTTTTCTTCTTTTTTCTTTTTCTTTTTCGTTTTCGCACCGTCACCCAGTTCTTCGGCAAGATGCGCGGCAATGGCTTCGCCTTCGCGGTCCGGGTCAGGGGCGAGATAGATCGTGTCCATGCCGACAGCGAGCTTCTTCAGCTTGGCGACGACCTTCTCTTTACCGGGAATGACGATGTACTCGGTATCGAAATCGTTATCGATGTCGACGCCCAGCGTGCTCTTGGGCAGATCTTTGACGTGCCCGAGCGAGGCCTCAACCGTGTAGCCCTTGCCCAAATACTTCTGAATTGTTTTCGCCTTGGCAGGCGATTCGACGATGACTAAACCCTTTGCCAATGTAACCTCAGTTTCTGGATGTTGAGTTGAAGCTAGCACGAAAGGGGAGCATCTAGCTACTAGCCACATCGGGCGAAGCTCTTAGCTGTTAGCTTTTAGCTCTTAGCTGAACCGCTTCGACCCGGGGTCTCACCCTTTGCGAAAGTGAAGATAACATTCGCATTATTTCGTTGAGATCCGAGCGCAGATGATCAAACGACGCTTCGGAAAGCAGTTCCAAATCTCGAGCGAGCCGAAGGTAGATATGAGAGCTCTGCGCCGAACCCATCGCAATCTGTACGAATCTAGCCATCTCGTTATCAGACCTGCGTCCGCATCCTTCAGCTATGTTTGCCCAATCGACGCTCCGGAACGCCGCATCTGGCTCGTGAGCCCAAATCGCTGGTCGCTCGGAAAACATCGAGTTGTCTTATAAATATCAAGCCTCAGCGTGTGAGCCTTTCGCCACACTTGCAAGTCTTCGTAATCCCTCATCTCTCCTCGCACCCGGTCCAAGCTAAAAGCTTTAGAGCTAACAGCTAAAAGCTGGTCTAGAAGCTTTTAACAAAATTCTTCCCCGGCAGCTGCTTCACCTTTCCTGCCAACTCAAGCTCAAACAGAGCAGCAAAAATCTCTGAAGAAGAGAGCTCTGCTTCAAGCTTCTCAATGATGTCGTCGAGGTGCAGCGCCTCATCGGCTTTTAGCACTTTGTAGATCTTCTTTTCGTGCGGAGAGAGCGAAGGTTCCTGAAATAATGATGCAGTCTGGGCCCCGGGCGATTCATCGCCGGTATCCGGCGTAAGCGCAAGTCGCACATCCGCAGGGAGTTCCTCCCACACGTCTTCCCACGTGGCGACCAGCCTGGCTCCTTGCTTGATGAGCGTGTTCGGCCCCCAGGAGTTCTTGTTCATGACGTTTCCCGGCACCGCAAAAACCTCACGATTCTGCTCCAGTGCGCAGCGTGCGGTAATACGTGTGCCGCTGTATTCCGCGGCTTCCACCACCAGCACGCCGAAAGACATTCCGCTGATGATTCGATTGCGAATCGGAAAGTTCTGCGGGGCGGCGAACGTGGCTAAAGGAAATTCCGAAATCAATGCTCCGCCCATACTGAGTATCTGATCGGCCAATCGTAAATTTTCCTTCGGATAAATAACATCAACGCCGGTGCCAAATACGGCGACCGCCTTTCCTTTGGCCGAAATTGCGCCCCGATGCGCAAATGTGTCCACTCCACGCGCCAGTCCGCTGATGATGGCAAGCCCGCGCGCGGCCAAGTCGCAGCCCAATCGCTCCGCCATCCCCATGCCATACGGTGTTGGATGGCGCGTGCCCACAATCGCAATTCCCGGCTGCGACACCGCCGCGACATTTCCACGCACATATAGCACCACGGCGGATCGTAAATCTGCCGCAGCCGTGACGGATATTCGGCATCGTCCATTGCGACGATCTGAATTCCGCTCGCCCCAGCTTTGGCTGATTCATCATGTGCCAGTTCGATGGAACGGCCCGTACCGATTGACTGCGCGGCTTGCGTGGGCAAGCCAGCGGTCGAGTTCGGTCAGCGATGCATTGAACACACCTTCAACGCTGCCGAAGAACCCAACTAAATGTCGCGCACGTGTGCACGGCGGTTCTCCAGCTCCGCCGCCTTCATTGCCACAGGCGATATTTCGGGCGATTTTGCCTCGGATAACAAGGCGGGCGACTCGGATGACCTAGGCAGGGAAGTGGCCATGGACAGACTCCTCCGCGCGCAACTCTATGCATCGCAGAAAGGCTAAGTCAAGGTTATGCGTCACAACTTTGATAAGATTTTATCGAGCTTCTAGCTCCTAGCTTCTAGCTACTTGCAAACAAAGCAGTTTTGCTGTGTGGGACATAACTGTCTATGAAGCCACCCGGTCAGGTGGTGAAGGCCTGCTAAAAGCTAGAGCTAGTAGCTAACAGTTTTTTCGATGCGCATCTCCGCCATTTCGTATCTCAACACCGCGCCGCTCATGTGGGATTTCGAGCACGGCGATGCGGGCAAGCAGTTTGAGATCGGCTATACCATTCCCTCGCAATGTGCGGCCGAGCTTGCCGCAGGCACGGCCGATATTGGCATAGTTCCCGCTGCGGCGTACGCCACAATTCCCGATCTTGCGATTCTCCCTGGCGTAGCCATTGCTTCCAAACAGGCGGTGCGCTCCATCTTATTAATAAGCCGCAAACCGCTGGACGAGATCCGCACCGTCGCGCTCGACAGCTCCTCACTAACTTCCGTAGCGCTTAGTCGCATACTGTTCGAAAAATATTGGGGCGGACAAAGGATATTCACCTCCGCTCCCCCGCAACTCGATTCCATGCTGGCCAGTCACGATGCCGCGCTGCTCATCGGCGATCCTGCCCTCAAAGTTGATTGTTCGCACTATCGCACATGGGACCTCGCCGATACGTGGATCAAGTTCACCGGCAAGCCATTCGTGTTCGCCTTCTGGGCCGTCCGGCAAATAGCGCTGGAATCATCAACGATCGATCTCGCCTCAATTTTTCAGGAATCTCGCGACCATGGTCTGCAGCCGTGTAATCTCGATCAGATCGCACGCACGTGGTCTCCGAAGCTCGGTATTAGCGAGGACAATGTGCGCACGTATCTCACCGCCAACATCTACTATTACTTGGACGCCCCGTGCCTGGATGGCTTGCAACTGTTTTATCGCTATGCTTCCGAATGCGGCGTCCTTCCGCAGGTCCCTGAATTACAATTTGCCGGGAATAAAGCTGCCCTGATTTAAACCTCTCATACCACCCCGGACACGCCAGTCGGCTTCTAATTGCCATCCAATGTGGTTCCTGTCGTTAGTGTCGGTCGTGGTCTGGCCCTGGGTCGTCCGCCTGGGAGGACCCGGTCTCGTCCTGCTTGGGATCGCCGACAACTCAGTCGTTCCCTTGACTGGCAGCATGGACGTGCTGACCATCTGGCTTGCGGCAAGTCATCGCGATCTGTGGCCGTACTACGCTGTCATGGCGACAGTTGGCGCGATCATGGGCGGTTACATTACTTACTCGCTTGGTCGGAAGGGCGGCAAAGAAGCAATGGAGCGGAAACTAAATAAAGAGAAGGCCGAAAAAGTATTTCATCGCTTTGAGCGATTGGGATTTCGCACCGTGTTTGTCAGTGCAATCCTGCCGCCTCCTTTTCCCATGGTGCCAGCGCTTCTGGCCGCCGGTGCGCTGCAATATTCCCGTAAGAAATTCGTAGGCGCACTCGCCTTGGGACGCAGCGTCCGTTATTTTCTCGTGGCCGGCATGGGATCGCTCTACGGTGATCAGATCACAGCTTTCTTCTCGCGATATTACAAGCCCGCGCTACTCATTCTGATTGGACTCGCGGTTTTGGGAGGGATTCTAACCTATCTGCAATACTTGCGCGCGCGTAGAAAACAGCATCACCACCAGGAAGTCGCATCCTCAAGCCGCGCGGCATGATGACAAAGGTCGAAACTGAAACTAGCTTCAGCTAGAATAATTCGAGGCCATGTCCCTGACCCACGCCCAGGCTCTCGATCTCTACAATTCCGACGATCTCATTGGGATCGGCATGGAAGCCGACGCCGTTCGCCGTAAGCTGCATCCTGAGGGCGTGGTCACCTACATCATTGACCGCAACATCAACTACACAAACTTCTGCACGGAATTTTGTACGTTCTGTGCGTTTTATCGGCCGCTGAAGGGGCCGAAAGCAAAGGAAGGATACATCCTGAAACTCGAGACGATCTACGAGAAAATCCGTGAGACGGTCGAGCTTGGCGGTACGGGGGTGCTGATGCAGGGCGGGCTGCATCCGGATTTGAAGATTGATTGGCATGAAAGAATGCTGCGCGGAATTAAGGAGCGCTTTAAGGTTCATCTGCACTGCTATTCAGCTTCGGAAATAATTGCGATTGCTGAGTACAGTGACTTAAGTATTCGTGACACGATCGCGCGCCTGCGCGATGCCGGGCTCGATTCCATCCCCGGCGGGGGGGCCGAAATTTTGGATGACGAAGTGCGGCATCGCATCGCCCGATTGAAGTGCCTGACTGAAGACTGGCTCAACGTGCATCGTACCGCGCACCAGCTTGGCATGAGAACGACGGCCACGATGATGTTCGGCGTGGGCGAAAAATACGAGCATCGCGTTAACCATCTGCAAGCCATCTATAACTTGCAGGAAGAAACCGGCGGGTTCACTGCGTTCATCCCCTGGACGTTCCAGCCGCAGAACACTGCGCTCGGTGGACGCAAATGGGACGAAGCTACCTCTGTCGAATATCTGAAGAACTTGGCCGTCTCTCGCCTGTTCCTCACAAATTTCCAGAATGTGCAATCGAGTTGGGTTACGCAAGGACTGAAAGTCTGCCAGCTCGGGCTGCGTTTCGGCGGCAATGATGTTGGCTCGGTGATGCTCGAAGAAAACGTTGTTCGAGCGGCCGGTGTTACGAATTGCACGACAGAAGAAGAACTTCGTCGCATTATCCGCGATGCGGGATTCAAGCCGGTGCAGAGGGACACGCTGTATAGAACGTACTTCCTGAATTGAAGTGTTTCGTTTTCATCAATTCGACCGCGCCGGGTTGATAACCCAACTTTGTATTCCTCAAATCCTATTTTCTATCGCCTTGTCGGCGACCTCTGTCACTGCCCAGGCCGCGCCGGCAAAAGAACCTGCTAAGTGCTCTGTTCAAGGGCAAGTCATCCACGACCCAGGTGCACAGCCGCTGAAGAAGGCGAACATTGAATTGCGTCCCGAAGATAAAGAGAGCGGGACAAGTTACAAAGCTATCAGCGACGTTGAAGGGCGATTCAAGTTTGAAAAGGTCACTCCCGGCAATTACACACTTACGGTCGAACGAAATGGATATTTAGAATCCGGCAAGTCACGCGGTTCTCATTCCCTGATGCTCCCAGCCGGACAGGAAATCAAGGACATGGTCGTCCGCATGCAGCCAGCCGCGATAATCCGTGGCAGGATTCTCGACAGCGATGGTGACCCGGTACCGCATGTAAGCGTTCTTATCGCTAAATTTGGCGCCGCATCGCGCCGCGCATTTGTTGGCTCAGCATTCCTCCCAATCCGAGGCCAGAATGGCCGACGGAACCCAGGAAATGGCGCCTTACCCCACGTATTATCCCGCTGGGAGCGAAAAAAGCCAGGCAGCCCTAGTCGAGCTACGGGCTGGCGATGAAATTCCGATAAACATGACGCTTTCGTACGGTCCAGCGTACCGAGTAAGAGGCACGATTGGCGGATTGCCGGAGCTTACAGGAGCAGATGTAAACATGATCGTTCGCCCGAAGGATGGGAATCCGTGGCAATCGAACGAAGTTGTAGCGATCGTAAAAAGCGATGGATCATTCGAAATTCCCAAGCTCTTGCCTGGAGAATATCGGGTCCTGTTTTACAAGGCGGACACTTCGGACTTCCATGTATACCAGGCCGCACGCCTTGAAGCTGAAAGTGACCGTGTTGGTCGCTGGTGCTTTTTCTAAAAAGATCGTGGTGATTGCGCTTCTCGAGATTGGGAACAACCACGACCGTAGCGTCAGGGACCGGCTGGTCCTTCGCATTTACGACTGCGCCTTCGATCGTAGCCCCTTCGGAGCTGAGGACTAAATCCA